>CAYGST010000468.1:0-4332 GCA_964352415.1 uncultured Planctomycetaceae bacterium
CGTCCGGCACGAAGGCCACGTCGACGCGCGCGACGAGCGGAGCGCCGAGCGCCGGTCGGCGCGGGAGTTCGATCCGCTCGAGCGCGAGATCGACCGTCGTGGCCGAGTCCGGCAAGCGCCACTCGACGGCGACGCCGGACCCGGCGAGGCGCGTCAGGCGGGCGCTCGGATCTGGCCCCGTCACATCGGGCAACCCGGCGACCACCAGCCGCCCGGGAGCGCGGCCGGCGCGCACCAGCTCTTCGGCGAACAGCGCGATCGCCGCGTCGAGCTCGGAGCCCAGCGCGGCGCCGCCCTCCGCTGTGAGACGCACGACCTCGCCGTCGCGCCCTTCGAGGCGCGCCAGCCACGAGCCGGCGCCGTCGACGCCGAGCGAGCGGACCTCGTCGGAGTACAGACCGACCGCCAGCTCCTCACCCGCGTCGCGGGCGGCGCGGGCTTCGTCCCGCAGGAGGCGCCGGGCCCAGAGCCCGTGGCCGGGTCGCGTGCGCGTGGTGCCGGCGGAGACATCGAAGAGCACGACGCGCAGCGCCGGCGCTGCGGGGGCCTCGGCCGCGACGGTCGGAAACGAACGCCAGACCCCGATGGCGAGGAGCGCGAAACCGAGCGCGACGAGAGCGCGCCGCATCGGTCAGCGGCTCGCCGGGTTCGCCGCGCTCGTGGGCCCCGCCGCGCCCGTCGCGCGGGTCGTGCTGCCGATCCAGCCGCCGCCGAGCAGGCGCTCGCCGTCGTAGAACGCCGCGCCCTGCCCCGAGGTGACCGCGAGCTGCGGCTCGTCGAACGCGACCTCCGCGCGACCGTCCCGCACCTCGACCGTCGCGTGCGCCGGCACGCAGTGGTAGCGGTGCTGCACCTCGCAGCGGAAACTGCCGTCCTGCGGCAGGTCGAAGCCGATCCAGTTGAGCTCGTCCACGTGCATCGAGGCGAAGTGCGCCTCGTCCTTGCCCCCGAGAACGACGGTGCCGGCCTCGGGGTTCACCTCGACCACGTAGAGCGGCTGGCCGCCCCCGATGCCGTGTCCGCGGCGCTGGCCGATGGTGAAGTGCTCGGTGCCGGCGTGCTCGCCGAGCACGCGCCCCGAGGTGTCGACGAAGCGCCCGGGGTGCAGCTCACGTCCTTCCTGCTCGAGCAGCTTGCGGTAGTCGTTCGAGGGCACGAAGCAGATCTCCTGACTGTCGGCCTTCCTCGCCGTGCGCAGGCCCGCCTTCTCGGCGAGCGCGCGCACCGCGGGCTTCTCGAGCCCGCCGAGCGGCAGGCGCGTCTTGCGCAGGTTCGCCTCGGCGACGCAGAACAGCTGGTAGGACTGGTCCTTCTTGCGATCGACGCCGCGGCGCACCTGCGGGCGACCGTCGACCAGGTCGAGGCGCGCGTAGTGACCGGTGGCGACGCCCTCGGCCCCGAGCTCCTCGGCGAAGCGCAGGAGCTCGTCGAACTTGAGGTCGCGGTTGCAGACCGCGCACGGATTCGGCGTGCGCCCCTTGGCGTACTCGTCGAGGAAGTACTCGATGATCGAGCGGAACTCCTGACCGAGGTCCAGCGAGTGGAACGCGAGCCCCATCTTGGCCGCGACCATGCGGGCATCGCGCGCGTCCGAGACCGAGCAGCAGGACTTCTTCTTGGCCTCGCTCTCCTCGACCTTGACGCCGTTGCGCATGAACAGCCCGACGACCTCGTAGCCCTCCTCGGCCATCATCCAGGCGGCGACGGAGGAGTCGACGCCGCCGCTCATGGCTACGACGAAGCGGGGACGATCGGTGGGGCTCGGTGCTCTCATCGGGGTCGGGGGCGAGCCGTGCAGCATAGCGAACCGCGGGCTGCGGGGCAGAGCGGCCCCGGGACAAGAACGGCGGCCTGGGCCGGTACCCGGGTCCTGCGCCCGCTACACTCCCGGCTCGGCCCACGGCGCCCCGACGCCCCCTCACCGTTTTCACCGACATGGCTCACGACCTCCTCCCGCAACTCCTCCTCCTCCTGCAGGACGCCCCCGTCGGCGACGGCACCGAAGCGGCTGCGGAGAGCCCCAGCTTCTTCTGGCCCATGCTGGCCATCATGGGGATCTTCTGGTTCGTCATGATCGGCCCCGAGCGCAAGCGCAAGAAGCAGCGCGAGGCGATGCTGAACACGCTCCAGAAGGGCGCCAAGGTCATGACGACCAGCGGGATGTACGGCACCGTCGTGCAGGTGAACGACGACGTCGTCACGCTCCAGGTTGCGGACAACGTGCGGCTGAAGTTCTCCGTGCAGGCGGTCCAGGGCCTGCAGGCCGGCGAGGAGCCCGCCAAGGGCGACTCGAAGGACAAGAGCAAGGACAAAGGCCAGGGCCAGGACGTCTCCGAGGCGAGCGAGCCCGCGCGCGACGTCGAGGTCCTCTCCACGGACAAGTAGCTCCGCTGGGGAGCGGCGCCAGCGGGCGGCGTGACCAGGAGCGGCGCCGAGCGTCAGACTCCAGGGGGCGCACCTGCCTGGACTACGACTTCCATCGCGACTTCGATTGCGATTGCGGCGCGTCGCGCTCGAGCGCGCGCCGGGGCTCTTCCTGCGCGTCGCGCGGGGCGCGAGCCGTGAGGAGCTCGGCCGCGCCGGCGAAGCGCTCGTCGCGCGCGCGCTGCGCCGGGACGGCTGGCGCCTGCTCGGACGGCGCCTGCGCACCCCCCACGGCGAGGTCGACGTCTGGGCGCAGCGCGACGGGATCGCGTGTGCGTTCGAGGTGAAGACCGGGCGCGCGACCCTCGCGTTCCACGCGGCGCCCGACCAGGAGCGGCCCGGCTGGGACTCGAGGCGTCTCCCCGGTCGCTCGCTCGACGACTCCCAGGTCGCGCGACTCCACCGGGCGGCGCGCTGGCTCGCGCGGCGCGTGGGCGCGCGGCACGCCGTCGCGCTGGTCCAGGTGGTCGTCGCGGACGGCGAGCCGACGCTCCTCGCGCCGCAGTGCGTGCGAGAGCCCGACTCCCGCGCGTATACTCGCCGGCCGCCATGAAGAGCCTCACCACCAGCGCGTGGCTGACCCTGGCCGTCCTCGGCCTCGGACTGGCCTCCGCGCCCGCCGCCCCGGGCGGCCACGAAGGCGACGCGCAGCGGGAGACCCCCGGCGCCGTCGCGGACCCCGATCTGCTCCTGCCCGGCGCGCGCGACGTGCCGAACCCCGCCACGCCCGCAGTCTGTCGCGAACGGCGCGCGGCACTGGCGGCGGCACTCGGCGACGGGCTCTTCCTGGCCCACGCCGGCGAGGACGACGACGGCCGCTTCGAGGCCCAGGACGACTTCTACTGGCTGACCGGGCTGCACCGCGCGGGGGCCAAGCTGCTGCTCGCGGCCGAGGGCGGCGAGCTCGTGCGGGACGAGCTCTACCTGCCGGTCCAGTCCCCGCGCCAGCGCACGTGGAACGGACCGAAGCTCAGCCCCGAGGACTTCGGCGAGGACTCGCCCCACTCCGCCGTCCGGGCGGTCGAGGAGCTCGACCTGGTCGCGCTCGGTGAGGCGGCCGACGAGCAAGGCGTGCACGCGGTCGACGACGAAGCGATCGCCGAGCTCGTCGCGAACGAGATCGAGGTGAAGCGCGGGCGCACCGCGCTGAACACGCTCCAGGCCGTCAAGAGTCCAGCAGAGCTCGCGGCCCTCGAGACCGCCGTCGACATCACCCAGGCGGCGATCGCCGACGCGATCGTGGTCGCCCTCCCCGGCGCCTGGGAGTTCCAGGCCGAGGCCGCGGTCGAAGGCGGCTTCCGCCGGCGCGGCGCCGAGTTCCTGGCCTTCTCGACGATCTGTGGTTCGGGTCCGAACTCCTGCTACCTCCACTACCGCGAGAACAACCGGCAGCTGACGGCCGGCGACGTCCTGTTGATGGACGTCGGCGCGAAGTACGACGGCTACAGCGCGGACGTCACGCGCACGATCCCGGTCGACGGGACCTTCACCCCGCGCCAGCGCGAGATCTACGACCTCGTGTGGGAGGCGCAGCAGCTCGCGGAGGCCAAGCTGCGGCCCGGGACGACGATGCGCGAGCTGCACGAGGCGGTCGTCGCCTTCTTCGACGGTCACGAGGTGCGCCAGTACTTCAAGCATGGGCTCGGCCACCAGCTGGGCATTCGCGTGCACGACGTGCCCGGCTTCCGTGGAGAGCTGACCGAGGGCATGGTCGTGACGATCGAGCCCGGGCTCTATCTCCTGGAAGAGGAGCTCGGCGTGCGCATCGAGGACGACTTCGTGGTCACGGCCGACGGCTGCCGACGGCTCTCGGATTCGGTCCCGAGCGCCCCCGACGCCCTGGAGGCCTACATCGCCCGCCTGCGGAGTCGCTGAGCCCGCGAGCCCCAGGCCGAGGCGCTGTTCGGC
>CAYGST010000469.1:0-4308 GCA_964352415.1 uncultured Planctomycetaceae bacterium
CCAAGCAACCCTTCACCCCCTCTGCGGCCGGCCAGGCCTTCCTCGACTCCGTCGAGAACCCGCGCTACGACCGCGAGAGCATCAACGGGCTGAGCCCCTTCCTGAAGGAGAAGGCCCCCGAGGACGTGCTGCGCTTCTACTCGTCGGAGGAGCTCGAGGCACTCGGCAAGCTCAAGGGCACGGAGCGCGACGTCGAGGCGCGCATGCCCGTCAAGATGACGCGGCACTACTTCGAGCTCGCGCAGCAGAGCCTGCCGATCCAGAACCTCGTCAAGGCGAGCCCCGAGGAGACGCAGGACCTCGCCGGCTCCGAGGACCCGGGCAACCAGATGGACTACAGCCCGGTCGAAGGACTCTTGCACAAGTACGAGATGGGGCTGATGTACGTCGCCTCGACCTGCTCGGCGCACTGCCGCTTCTGCTACCGCGAGGAGCTCATCGCGCGCAAGGAGATCGAGCGCCAGGACGGCACGGTCGCCAAGAAGGGCCTCGCGCAGATCGACGACATCGTCGGCTATGTGCACTCGCACAACGAGGCCGTCGCGTCGAACGGCGGGCTGCACCCGGACAGCGGGCGCGAGAAGCTGCGCGAGATCCTGCTCTCCGGCGGCGACCCGATGGTGCTGCCGAACAACAAGCTGGCGGCGTGGCTGTGCGCGCTGGCGGAGTCCGGCATCGAGTCGATCCGCATCGGGACGAAGGAGCTCGCGTTCTTCCCGCAGCGCTTCGACGACGCCTTCATGTCGATGCTCGACCGCTTCCACGCGACCTACCCGGACGTCGGCCTGCGCCTGATGATCCACTTCAACCACCCCGACGAGTTCCTCGCCAAGGACGCGGTCGGCAACTACATCGAGGAGCCCTCGGGCATCCTGAGCTGGCACCCCGAGACCAAGCGCGCGATGAACGCGCTCGTCAAGCGCGGCTGGATCGCGATCGAGAACCAGTCGCCGATCATCAAGGGCATCAACGACGACGCGGACGCCCTGCGGATCATGCAGCGCGCCATGAAGCGCGTCGGCGCCAACAACCACTACTTCTTCTGCGGCCGTGACATCATCGCGCACAAGGCCTTCAACGTGCCGATCGAGACGGCCTGGAAGGTCCTCAACGAGTCGCAGAAGGGCCTCTCCGGCGTCGAGAACCACGCGCGCCTCTCGATCACGCACTACAAGGGCAAGACCGAGGTCGCGGCCGTCACCAACGAGCCGATCCCCGGGCTGGCGGGCAGCGAGAACGGCGTCGTGATCTTCAAGATCCTGCGCAACGCGGCGAGCGCGCCCGACCGCGGCAAGGTCTGCATCGTCGGTCGCAACCCCGACGCGATCTGGTTCGACGGCTACGAGGACCGCGTGCTGTTCGACGAGGCCGGGCTCTACGACTACACCCGCGTCAAGGCCGCGAGCGCCAACTGATCACGGCCTCACCGAGGCACCTCCCATGATCGACAAGCAGCTGTCCAGCCCCGCCGAGGCGGTGGCGGACGTCTTCGACGGCGCGACGGTGATGATCGGGGGCTTCGGCGAGGCCGGCAGCCCGATCGAGCTGATCCACGCACTGATCGACCAGGGCGCGACCGGGCTGACGGTCGTCAACAACAACACGGGCAGCGGCGAGGTCGGCCTCGCCGCGCTCATTCAGGCCGGGCGCGTCGCGAAGATGATCTGCTCCTACCCGCGCACGACGAACTCGACCGTCTTCCCGAGGCTCTACCACGCGGGCGAGATCGAGCTCGAGCTCAACCCGCAGGGCACCCTCGCCGAGCGCATCCGCGCGGGCGGCGCAGGCATCCCGGCGTTCTACACGCCGACCTCCCTGGGCACGCCGCTCGGTGAGGGCAAGGAGGTGCGCACGATCGACGGCCGTGATTACGTCCTCGAGTACGCGCTCACCGCCGACTTCGCCCTCATCAAGGGCCGCGCGGCGGACCGCCACGGGAACATCGTCTTCAACAAGACCGCCCGCAACTTCGCGCCGATCATGGCCATGGCCGGGCGCACGACGGTCGTGCAGGCCGCGTCCGTGCTCGCCCCGGGCGAGATCGACCCCGAGGTCGTCGTAACGCCCGGGATCTTCGTCCAGCGCGTCGTGCACGTCCCGAACCCGGCACACGAGTCCGACCTCGTCGCCAGAGGAGTGACGTACCCGTGAGCGAATCGAACGAACGACCGGGCTGGTCCCGGGACGAGATGGCCCAGCGCGTCGCCCAGGACATCCCGGACGGCTCCTACGTGAACCTCGGCATCGGTATCCCCGAGCAGGTCGCGATGTACGTGCCCGAGGGCCGCGAGTTCCTCTACCACACCGAGAACGGCCTGCTCGGCATGGGCCCCTCCCCGCCCGAGGGGGGCGGCGAGCCCGAGCTGATCAACGCCGGCAAGCGCCGCGTCACCGCGCTGCCGGGCGCGAGCTACTTCCACCACGCCGACAGCTTCTCGATGATCCGCGGCGGGCACCTCGACCTGTGCGTGCTCGGCGCCCTGCAGGTCGCGCAGAACGGCGACCTCGCCAACTGGTCCACCGGCGGCCCCGACGCCATCCCGGCGGTCGGCGGCGCGATGGACCTCGTCGCGGGCGTCAAGTCGATCTTCGTCGTCACCCAGCACTGCACGAAGGACGGCACGCCGAAGCTCGTCGAGCGCTGCACCTACCCGCTGACGGGGCTCGGCATCGTGAATCGCATCTACACCGATCTGGCCGTGATCGAGGTCACGCCGGACGGCTTCCGCCTGGTCGAGCTCGCGCCGGGGGTCGACTTCGACACCGTCGCCGAGCGCACCGGCGCTCCTCTCCTGCAGGTCTCCGAGACCAAGTGAAGGCCCCCCGTGGCTGATCGAACGACCACCTCGCGCAGCGCCGAGCTCTACGCCCGCGCCCAGAAGCGCCTGCCCGGCGGCGTCAGCCGCAACACCGTCCTGCGCGACCCGCATCCGCTCTACGCGGACCACGCGCTGGGCTGTCGTGTCACCGACATCGAGGGCGTCACGCGCGTCGACTTCTCGAACAACATGGCGTCGCTGCTGCACGGCCACTGCCACCCGGCGATCGTCGAGGCCGTCACCGCGCAGCTGAAGCGCGGCACGGCGTTCACGATCGGCACCGAGGTCGAGATCCTCTACGCAGAGCACCTCTGCAGCCGCAACCCCGGCTTCGAGAAGCTGCGCTTCGTGAACTCGGGCACCGAGGCCACGATGGGCGCGGTGAAGGCCGCGCGCGCGTTCACCTCGCGCCCGAAGATCGCCAAGGTCGAGGGCGCCTACCACGGGCTCTACGACTACGTCGAGGTCAGCCAGACGGCCAAGCCCGCGAGCTGGGGGCCGCTCGAGCGGCCCGAGAGCGTCCCCGTCGCTCACGGCACGCCGACTGCCGCCCTCTCGGACGTCGTCGTCGTGCCGTTCAACGACGTCGAACGCACGCTCGCGCTGCTGGACGCGAACAAGAACGAGCTCGCCTGCGTCCTGCTCGATCCGATGCCGCACCGCGTCGGTCTCAAGCCGGTCGACGCGGCCTACGTCGAGGCGCTGCGCGAGTGGACGTCGGCGAACTGCGTGCTGCTGGTCTTCGACGAGGTGATCACCTTTCGTTCGGAGTACGGCGGCGCGCAGGAGTGGTACGACGCCACGCCGGACCTCACCGCGATGGGCAAGGCGATCGGCGGCGGCTTTCCGGTCGGCGCCATCGCGGGGCGCGCGGACGTCATGGACGTGATGAACCCGCTCGCGAAGAACGTGCTCTTCCCCCACTCGGGCACCTTCTCGGCCAACCCGATCACGATGACGGCGGGTCTGACGGCGATGGAGCTCTACGACCGCGACGCGGTCGCGCACCTGAACGGGCTACGCGATCGCGCGGTCGAGGGGATCGGGGCCGCCATCCAGCGCACCGGCGCGACGGCCTGCGTCACCGGCGGCGGCTCGATGTTCCGCGTGCACATGAAGTCCACGCCGCCCGAGAACTACCGCGAGGCCTTCCAGACGCCGGAGGAGACCGCGCGCCTGAAGACGCTGCTCGACCACCTGTTCGACAGCGGCTTCCTGATGATCAACACCTGCGCGGGCACGATGTCGACGCCGATGACGGAGGCCGACGTCGATAGCCTGGTGGCGGCGATGGAGAGCGGGCTGGCGAAGATCGCGTAGGGAGTGCGCAGAGCGCGGGGCGCTGGCAAGGATGGTCCGCCGGACTGGGGCTCGGAGCTCGCGGCGGTCTGGGTGTTCGGATTCGGGGGTTGGAGCTCTCCGCCGGCAGAGGTTTGAACCACAGAGGACACAGAGCCCGGACCGCTGATCGGGATCGAGGACCGGAAGG
>CAYGST010000470.1:0-4296 GCA_964352415.1 uncultured Planctomycetaceae bacterium
GTCGTTGGGGTGGCCGTTCGAGCGGTCGAAGTTCGCGTCGTAGAAGGACTCGCTCGAGCCCCCGAGCATTCGGCGCGCGACGAGATCATCGGCCCCGGCCTGATCGAGGTCTGCTGGGTGGTCGTGCCGATCGACCGCAAGAACCCCGACCGCCGCGCGGAGGGCCTCGTCTACCGCGGCGCGCGCCGAATGCTCGGGGGCTCGAGCGAGTCCTTCTTCGACGCGAACTTCGTCCGCTCGAACGGCCTGCCCAACGTCGCGGAGCTCGACGAGGTCACCGGCGGCCTGCTCTGGCTGCAGCCGCTGATGGCGACCCAGACCTCCATCGTCCACGACGGCTGGGACCCGGGCATCGAGCCGGCCCAGGCCGCGACGGCGTGGGACGCCTGGGGCGAGGACCGGCCGGACACGACCGTGCACGCCTGGAACCAGGTCAGCCTGATCCAGCCGGAGTCGGACGAGCGCGGCGCCCTGCCGCGGCGCTTCCGCATCGAGCTCGAGTTCGAGCGCGAGGCGGACCTCAAGCGCCGCGCGCGCACGAGCAGCCTGATCCTCGTCGAGGACGTGGCCTTCCCCGTCTCCGACGGGACGCGACTCCCGAAGCCCGGCGGCCACATCAAGATCGACGGCGAGTGGATGCAGGTCACGCTGATCTCCGGTGACCGCGTCACCGTACGCCGCGGGCAGCGGGGGACGCAGATCGTCGCCCACGCGCCGGACTCGCTGATCCACTGGGGGCTCGCGCTCGTTCGCGAGGTCCCCGTGTCGCTGTACCGCGAGGACTGGGACCTATGAGGCTCCACGCACCCGCCGCGCCCCGCGCGGGCTTCACGATCGTCGAGGTCGTCCTGGCCATGGGCATCCTGTTGCTCGGGTCGACGGCGATCATCGGCTTCTTGACCTTCGGGTCGGCGACCGCGCGCCACGCCCAGTTGCGGACCCAGGCCGCGGCCGCGGTCGAGGCCATCGAGGCCGACATCGACCGCAACCTGTTCCCGTACGAAGGCGGCGCCCTCGGGGACCCCGTCGTTCTGACCGATCGACCCGTGCCGGGCGTCCCCGGCGTGATCTACACCGCGCGAGCGGTGCCGAATCCCGAGCTCGTCCGCGAGTTCCGCGTCGACATCTCGATGACCTGGGAGAGCGCGGGGATGAAGCGCTCGAAGGATTGGTCCATGATCCGGATCCAGGAGCTCCCGTTCGGAGAGCGCCTGAGGAGGGAGTTCATCGAGAAGAGTGGTGGATTCAAGCCGCGCGCGACCGCGGAAGAGAGCCCTGGAGGCAACGAACAATGATGCTCACGAACCGACTCGACTGGCGGACCCTCGCGGGGACCGCGCTCGCCCTCTCGCTCGTCTCCGGCAGCGCTGCGGCGCAGGCCGCGGATCCCGGCGCGGAGTCGTCCTTGGCCTCCAGCGAGGTCCTGATGCTCAAGCTCAAGACCGGCGCCTTCCAGTGGGCGACGATCGAGGAGCACACCGAGCAAGGGCTCAGCTTCCGCCGGATCGACAACGGCGGCGTCGTCACGCTGCCATGGACGATGGTCGAGCCGCGACAGGAGCTCGAGCTGCGCACGCGCTTCGGCTATGTCGACCTGACGGGCGACGAGATCATGATTCAGGCCGAGAAGCTGATCCTCGCGGACGGCCGCGAGGTCATCGGGCTCAAGCAGGGGGAGACGAGCGACATGATCCTCTTCCTGACCCAGGGGAAGACGCTGCAGATCCCGAAGCAGCTCGTGCGCAACTACGTCGGCGGCCTGCAGGTGCCGGCGCTCGACGTGAAGTCCAAGGAGGACCTCTACCGCGAGCAGGAGCTGGCGCTCGACCTCGAGACGGTGGATGGCAACTGGGAGCTGGCCGAGTTCTGCGAGCGCATCCTCGACTTCCAGCGCGCGCAGCTCCACTACGAGGCGGTCCGCGAGATCGACCCGGCGTTCAACCAGAAGGAGCTCGACGTGATCCTCTCGCGCATCCAGTTCAAGGTCGACAATCAGGAGCAGGTGGACTACCTCGCCAACGTCGACCTCTTGATGCGCCGCGACAAGTTCGCCGAGGCCTTCCTCGAGCTCGAGCTGTTCGACGGCAAGTTCCCGGACAGCGAGCTGCAGACCGACCGGCTGAAGCTCGAGCAGCGCGTCGAGCGCGCGCGCGACGACTTCATGCACGTCGAGGTCGCCAAGGCCTGGTACTCGTGGATGGGGCGTCTGAGCGCCAAGGCGGCGCGCGAGATGAGCTTCGAGGGCGCGCTCGCCTACCTCGAAGAGGACTTCCACAACGAGATCGTCGCGAACGTCACGGAGAAGCTGCAGAAGAACTGGAGCGACCTCGATGAGGACCAGGTGCGTCAGTACTTCATCGACCGCAAGCAGGGTCGCTGGAAGTCGGCGTCCTACGGGCTCGGGACCTGGCTGCTCGGTGAAGACGACGCGCTGAAGGGCGTCGCGCCCGAGGTCCAGGAGGCGCCGAAGTCGTCGCGCGACCAGGCGCGCGAGGACCAGGCCGAGAAGATCCAGCGCTGGCTGCGCAATCAGGAGATGGCCAAACGCGCGAGCCGCTCCGAAGAGGACGAGGAAGAGGTCGAGATCGCCTGGAAGGTGCTCAGCTCTGGCGCGCGCCGCAACTGGCTGATCGCCTACTACGCCGAGAACAGCGGCGACCTCTCCGTGCGCCCGAAGCCCGAGCTGCGCGACTGCAGCGAGTGCGGCGGCCGCGGCGTCCGCGAGGTCATCTTCTCGGGCAGCGCGCGTCAGGACGCCACGGCGGGCCAGCGCCAGGTGGCTTGCCCGACCTGCCACGGCATCGGACGCACGCGCCGCATCCGCTACCGCTGACCCGCGAGGGGCGCTGCGCGCCCACGAAGACCGCATTCGACGCCCGGAGGCCTGACGCCCCGGGCGTCGATGCGTAGGATCCCCGCATGAACGCTCTCCGATTCGCCGCCATCTGTGTCCTCGGCCTCGCCGCGTGCAAGGCCTCGAACCCGTCCGTCCCGCGCGCCAAGGTCGCGCCGGTGCCCGAGCCGAACATCCAGCCGGATTCGGCTCCGCAGGAGTCAGTCGTCGAGGACAGCCGGCCGGCGGAGGCCGCGATCGTCTCGCCGCGGGCCGCGGCCGCGGAGCCGATCGTCGCTCGCGTCGGCGACGACGTGATCTACGTCTCCGAGCTGCTCAAGACCTGGATGCTCGCCGACAGCACGACGCTACGCGACATCCTCGGCACGCTCGCGACCGCGCACATCGTGCGCCGCGAGTCGGCGCGCCTCGGCATCGAACTCGACGAGGAGGAGCTGGTGCGCGAGTACGGCATCGCCCTCGCCGAAATGGAGTCGGGGCTTCAGCAGCGCCAGCCGGGCGTCTCGCTCGACGAGTGGATCGCCGGGGGCCTTGGCCTCGACCCGCTGCGCTACCGCCAGAGCATTCGCGAGGACATCGAGCGCCGGCTGCTGGCCGAGCGCGTCGTGCGCCACTTCGTCGTGACCCGTGACAACGCGGTGGCCGCGGTGATCGTCGTCGCGGACCAGGATGCGGCGCTCGCCGCGCTGGAGCGCGCGCGGGCCGGCGAGAACTTCGCGGCGCTCGCCGCCGAGCTCAGCCTCGACCCGACCGGCAAGCGCACGGGCGGCAAGCTGCCGCCGATCGTGCGCAACGACTCTGCCTTCGCGCGCCTGGCCTTCGCCACGGCGGAGGGTGAGATCGGCGGGCCGGTCGAGGAGGGGGGCCGCTGGATGCTCCTGCGCACCCTCAAGATCAACGCGCCTCTGAAGGGCAAGTGGGCCGAGCTCGGCCCGACGATCGAGGAGAGCCTCGTCGAGCGCCCGATCGAGCAGCCCGAGTTCCTGCTCTGGAAGGCCGAGATGCAGGATCGCACCCCGGCGGACTTCGAGCCGTTCTTCGAGCTGATCGGCGAGCCCAGCCGGCGGTCGCAGCCCTGACGCAACGGGCTCGCAAGCGCGGCCAGCGGCTTGCATCGTGCGCGGCGCTCAGCGAAGCTCGGCGTGACATGAGTGACGCCATCCCCGGTTCCGAGGCCCTCCTCTTGAGCGATCCCCAGCCCCCCAGCCCCGAGCAGGTGCCCGTCGAGGGGTCGTCCTCCGGCGGGGACTCCACCGCCGCCGAGCCGCGCCCGGAGGACGGGGAGGAGGCCGCGCTGGACGAGGCGCCGCAGGAGGCCGTCCTGGCGGGTGCGGAGACCGCCGAGGTCGTCACCGAGCCCGCCAGCAGCGAGGACGCCGAGGACGCCGAGGACGCCGAGGATGAAGCCGTGCCCGCCGTCGTCGAGGCGGCCGCGGAGACCG
>CAYGST010000471.1:0-4289 GCA_964352415.1 uncultured Planctomycetaceae bacterium
TCGTCGCCGAGCAGGTCAAGGCGATCCAGAACCTGAAGATCGACAAGATCACGGTTTGGGACGGCGGGCGCGGCGGCGACGGCGCAAGCGGCGGCAGCGCGACGTCGAATTTCCTCTCCGGGCTGATCGGTTCGCTGCCCGCGGTGCACGAGCTGGCACGGCAAGCCGGCATCGAGTTGCCCGAGATGCTCGGTCGCGTGACCGAGTCGCACCAGGCCGACCAGGACGACGTCGCGTCCAAGGACGCGAAGGCGTCGGGCGGTGGCCCGAAGGCCTGACGGCTCCACGCGGACTCCATCGCAACGCGGCCCACGCGCTCCTCACCGGGGCGCGTGGGCCGCGCGCGTTCCCGGTTGAGACGTTGTCGCTGCGCCTGGCAGCGACCCTCCCCGAGAGCGCTCCAGTTCGCCTGCATCCGGCCCTGCCAAGGGAGCGAAAGGTCGCTTGGAGACGAGGAGAGGATGCTGCCCTGGCGCCCGGATCGTCCTGGACCCACGGAACCTCGAGCCAAGAGCAAGGCATGGACACCCTTACCCTCGTCTGTCAGATCGTCGCCGCACTCATCCTCCTCAACGTCTGGCTCTTGCGCTTCGGCAAGAGCACGCCGTACCGCGGGAAGGAGGCCACGAACATGAGCGAGGAGTTCGCCGCCTATGGACTGCCGGGGTGGTCGGTCGCGGTCGTTGGGTTCCTCAAGGTGACCTCTGCCATCGCCTTGCTCGTCGGGATCTGGATGCCCGAACTGGTGCGCCCCGCGGCGATCGTCGTCGCCGTCCTGATGGTCGGCGCAATCACGATGCACGTTCGCGTGGGCGACCCGGTCAAGAAGGCGCTGCCCGCGACCCTGATGCTCGCGTTGAGCCTGATCGCGGCGGCCTGAGCCGGGCCGGACTCCAACTTCGGGAGCACCCGGGACGAGGACTGGTTCACGAGTGCTAGATTGAGAGCTCCGCTCGGCCGTCACGGCGCGCGCTGCTCCCATGTGGATTCTCGGCCTCGATCACGTCCAGCTCGCGATGCCCGCCGGAGCGGAGGGCGACGCTCGAGCCTTCTACGGTACGACTCTCGGCCTCGAGGGGCTCGTGAAGCCCGAAGCCTTGGCTCCACGTGGAGGACTCTGGTTCGCCTGTGGTGACCTGCAACTGGACCTCGGCGTCGACCCCTACTTTCGGCCTGCGTGCAAGGCGCATCCGGCCCTTGGGGTCAGCGGCTACGACGAGCTGCTCGCCGGACTCCGCGGCGCAGCCGCACCCGTCCGCGAAGTCGCAGCGCTCGAGGGCGTCACGCGCGCGTTCACCGAGGACCCGTTCGGGAGTCGCATCGAGCTGATTGCGATGAAGGACACCTGATGGACGTCTCCCTGCGCGAGATCGACCGCGACAACGTCGGGCGCGTGATCCGGCTGCGGGTGCGCGTCGACCAGCAGGGCTTCGTCGCGCCGACCGAGGGCTCACTGGCGGAGGCCTACGTCTACGTCGAGGCCTGGGTGCGGGCGATCTACCTCGGCGAGGAGCCCGTCGGCTTCGTCATGCTCTACGACGAGAGCCAGCGCGAGCTCGTGCCCGAGTCGCCGGAGGTCTGCGTCTGGCGCCTGATGATCGACGCGCGCTGGCAGGGACGCGGCATCGGCGCGGCCGCGATGCGGCTCGTGATCGACCACGTCCGCGCGCGCGGGGCCGTCGATGCGCTGCTCCTGTCGTACGTGCCCGGACCGGGTTCGCCCGGGCCGTTCTACCGTGGCCTCGGCTTCGAGCCGACGGGCGCGGTCGAGGAGGGCGAGGTGGTGCTCCGGCTCTCGATCGAGGAGAACGCGTGATCAAGACAACCACGGCTGCCTCTGGCGGCGTCTGCCAGGAAGACCTGCCCGCCTCTGTACCCTGGGTGAAGGTCTGCTTCCCCGAACGCCAATGAACCCACTACGACGATTCGGCCGAGGCGGTTCGCTCGGCCGCAGGCACTACGCGCTCTCGGTTCCGTCTCTCGAGGAGCTGCCGCAGCCGTCCCTGCTGGGGCAGGGGGCCTTCGCGGTGCTCGTCCTGTTCGACGCGAGTGCCGAGAGCGTCGAAGCGCTCGGCAAGCTGATCGAACGCCTGCTGGACGACGGCTGCGTCTACGTGATGACCTGGGGGGCGGGCGCCGAGCGGCTGCACGACATCGCCGATGAGGTGGTCGTCGAGCGGCAGATCGAGCGCAACGCGGAGCTCGACGTGATGACGACCTGGCTCGAGGGAGAGCCGCTCGACGACGCGCTCTGGCAGCTCCTGCACCTCTCCGTGCCGTACGAGGTCCACGAGGCCGCCTGTCAAGCCGGCCTCGTGATCGCTGTCGGGCAGCCCGAGGAGGTGCTGCGGCGGGTCGAGTTCGCGCTGCGCCACCCCGATCGATTCTCGACGGCGGTTCTGCGCAAGGAACCGGAGTAGCCGCCCGGGCAAGCCCCTGACGCCGCGACGGAGAGCGAGTAGAATCTGCTGCCGCGACGACGCGTGACCCCGACCATGACCTACGGCAGAGACAACCGCTCCGACACCGAGCGCAGTCATCAGAAGACGCTGACGCTCGACGACTCCGCGCTCGCCTCGAACCCCGGCAGCGTTCGCGTCAGCCTCGTGCGCTGGAGCCTGCGCTACCCGAAGTGGCCCGTGATCCTCGTGGGAGCGCTGCTGCTCAGCGTCGGGCTCTCGGTCACGGTCGACTGGATGTTCGTCGTCTCGCTGCCGCTCGCGCTGATCCCGAACTTCTTCTACTGGAATCGGGTACGCGAGCACTTCCGCTACGGCGACGCGAACCCCGGCCTGATCGTCGGAGTGGATCCGGTGCGCATCGCCGTTCTGACGGACATGACCAAGGGCGAGGGCAGGTACCCCATGCTGCGCATCACGACCGACAAGCCGGCGAAGCAGTGGGGGAGCCCAGTGGCGCCGGGGACGAAGGTCGCGACCGTCGCGCTCTACGAGGTCGGTCACGACGAGCGCGCGCCGCGCTGGGAGAGCTTCGAGCCGTGGACCGTCGAGCCGGTGGCGGCGAACGTGGACCAGGCGATCGCGCTGCTCGACGGCTTCAGCCCTGAGCAGTGGGAGCGCCTGGAGCGCGCGGTCGCCCAGATCGGCGAGCGCTCGGAGGGGCTGTACCCGGTGGACGAGGACGGCGCGAACTGGCGCGACTCCGCAGTCCCGGCGTAGGCTGGTTCCCCTGGGCCCCGTGTCGGGGCCCTCTTCGGAGCTCGCCCATGAACAAGTACGACTGGATCTCTGTCGGGATGTGCCTGTACGGCATCCATCTCGTGGTGACCGCCCTGCTGCAGCTCGTCTCGATCGTGACGACGCTCTTCGCGATGGGCAGCGCCTTCGCCGGCCTCTCCACCTTCGCGCAGATGGGGCTCTTCCCGATGCTGGTGCAGTCGTTCGTCGGGACCTGCCTCGTGCTCCTGTCGCCGTACTTCACCGCGGTGCTCGAGCGGCGGGAGCGGCGCATGCTCGACAGCGGTCAGGTGCCTGCGGCGCCGAACGCCTGAACCGCGCTTGGTTCGTACGAGCGGGGCCAAGCGCTGGCCTGGGCGCTGCGCTGGAGCCGGGCGCACCGTATCGTGGCGCCCCATGACCCGCGGATCCGACTCTTCCTTCCCGCTCGAGCCCGACGCTCAGGCCTTTCGTGCGCTCGTCGAGGGCGCGCTCGAGCGGCTCGTGCCGTTCCTCGAATCGCTGCCCGAGCAGGACGCGACCTCGACCGACGACGGCGTCGCGCTGGCGCGCTCGCTGGTCGAGCCCGCGCCCGAGGACGGCACGGCCTTCGAAGAGCTGCTCGACCTCGTCTTCGAGCGCGCCGTCCCGAACTCGTTCAACACGGCGGGCCCCGGCTACCTCGCGTTCATCCCCGGGGGGGGCCTGCCGCACACCGCGGTCGCGAACCTGATCGCGGACATCACGAACCGCTACGTGACGGTGTTCTCCGCGGCGCCGGGCATGGTGCAGCTCGAGGCGAACGTCGTGCGCTGGTTCTGCGAGCTGGCGGGGCTGCCGGAGGGCTCGGGCGGAACGCTGACGACGGGCGGCTCGATGGCGAACTGGATCGCGCTCGTCACCGCGCGCCGCGAGCGGCTGCCCGAGAACTTCCTCAGCGGGACGCTCTACACCTCCGATCAGGTGCACCACTCGGTGACCAAGGCGGCCGTGCTCGCCGGCTTCCCCGAGTCGGCGGTGCGCGTCGTGCCCACCGATGACGCGTTCTGCATGCGCGTCGACGCTCTCGAAGCGGCGATCGCCTCGGACCGCGCCGCAGGGCTCACGCCGTTC
>CAYGST010000472.1:0-4265 GCA_964352415.1 uncultured Planctomycetaceae bacterium
TCGGTCGGCAGGTTCTGGTGGATCAGTGGGATCGGTGCGTGTTTCTTCTCGCGGGCCGCATAGCCTTCGGCGTGGATGTAGGAGATCTCCTTGAGCTTCAGCGCGCCTTCGAGCGCGATCGGATAGTTGATGCCGCGACCGAGGAACAGGAACCCCTTCACGCCCTTGTGCCGGTCGGCGACGCCCAGGATCTTCTTGTGGAACTCGTCGGAGAGCAGGCTCTCCATCTTCGGTCGCAGGAGCCGCAGGTCGCGCAGCAGCTCCGACGCGCGCCCGGCGTCCAGGACGCCCTTCGCGCGGCCGAGGCGCACGGCGAGGAGGTAGGCGGCGACCAGCTGAGCGACGAACGCCTTGGTGCTCGCGACGCCGATCTCCGGGCCCGCCTGGGTCATCAACGCGGCGTCGCACTCGCGCACCATCGTGCTGCCGGCGACGTTGCAGATGCAGGCCGTCCGCGCGCCGAGCTCTCCGGCGAGGCGCAGCGCGGCGAGGGTGTCAGCGGTCTCGCCGGACTGCGAGATGGCCAGCGCGAGCGTGCCCTCCTCCAGGATCGGATCGCGATAGCGGAACTCGCTGGCGAAGTCGAGATCGACCGGCACGCGCGCGAGTCCCTCCACCAGGTTACGCACGATGTAGCCCGCGTGCAGCGCGGTCCCGCACGCGGCGACCTGCACGCGCTGGATGCCCGCGAGGTCCGCGTCGGTCCAGCCGGGCTCGTCGAAGCGCACGTCGCCGGCGGCCTCGTCGATCCGATGGAACGCCGTATGCGCGAGCACGTCGGGCTGCTCGAAGATCTCCTTGAGCATGAAGTGCGGGAACTGGCCCTTGCCCGTCTCCGCGGCGTCCCAGTCGACGCGCTGCGACTCGCGAGCGATCTCGCGGCCCGCGAGGTCGCGAACGCGGACCCCGTCCTCGGAGAGCTCCGCGATGTCGCCGTCCTCGAGGAACACGACGTCGCGGGTGTGTGGAATGATCGCGAGCACGTCGGAGCCGAGCCAGGTGCCGTCGCGGGCCAGGCCGACGAGCAGCGGCGGTCCCTGGCGAGCGCAGACGACCTCGGGCCGCGCACCGCCGCGCAGGACGGCGATGGCGTAGTAGCCGCGCACGCGCCCGAGGGCGCGCGCCACCGCGTCGCCGAGGCTTCCGCCCGCAGCCAGCTCGCGGCCGACCAGGTTCGTGAGGACCTCCGTGTCCGTGTCCGAAGCGAAGGTCACGCCCTCGTTCGCCAGCTCTTCACGCAGCTCGAGGTAGTTCTCGATGATGCCGTTGTGCACGAGCGCGATCGTCCCCGCGGCGTCCACGTGCGGGTGCGCGTTCACGTCCGTCGGAGGTCCGTGCGTCGCCCAGCGCGTGTGTCCGATGCCAGCGACGGAGTCGGGCAACGGGCTCTCCGCGAGCACGCCCTCCAGGCCCTCGAGTCGCCCAGCTTTCTTCGCCACGCGAATCCCATCGGCGTCGGCGACCGCCACGCCGGAGCTGTCGTAGCCCCGGTACTCGAGCACCCGCAGGCCCTCCAGCATGCCCCCGAGGACCGTCCCTCGCTTCAGGATCGCACCGACGATTCCGCACATGTGACTGGTCCCGAAGGGCTCAGGCCTGTTGCAGCTCGCCGCTTGCGATGAGCCGCTCACGGAACGAGGCGAGCGCCTTCACCAGTCCGTCACGCAGCGCGACCTTCGGCTCCCAGTCGAGGAGCTTGCGCGCCTTGGTGATGTCGGGCTGACGGACCTTCGGGTCGTCCTCGGGCAACGGCTTGAACGTCAGCTGCGAGCTGGAGCCCGTCACCTCGATCACGGCCTCCGCGAACTCGCGGATGGTCATCTCCGACGGGTTGCCGATGTTGGTCGGGTGCACCTCGTCCGAGTTGTACAGCCGGAAGATGCCCTCGACGAGGTCGTCGACGTAGCAGAACGAGCGCGTCTGCGAGCCGTCTCCGAAGACGGTCAGCGGCTCGCCCCGCAGGGCCTGGGGCATGAACGCCGGCAGCACGCGGCCGTCGTTGAGGCGCATGCGCGGGCCGTAGGTGTTGAAGATGCGAACGATGCGCGTGTCGACCCCGTGGAACCGGTGGTACGCCATCGTCATCGCCTCGGCGAAGCGCTTGGCCTCGTCGTAGACGCCGCGCGGCCCCACCGGGTTGACGTTGCCCCAGTAGCTCTCGGGCTGCGGGTGAATCAGCGGATCGCCGTAGCACTCGCTGGTCGACGCCAGGAGGAAGCGGCTCTGCTTCGCGTGCGCGAGCCCGAGCGCCTTGTGCGTCCCGAGCGAGCCGACCTTCAGCGTCTGGATCGGCAGCTCCAGGTAGTCGATCGGGCTGGCGGGCGAGGCGAAGTGCAGGATGCCGTCGAGCTTGCCGACGACGTGGATGTACTCCGTGACGTCGCGGTGCTCGAAGTGGAAGTCCGGGTCCTGGAACAGGTGCTCGATGTTGGCGATGTCACCCGTGATCAGGTTGTCCATCCCGATCACCTCGTAGCCCTCCGCGAGGAAGCGCTCACAGAGGTGACTACCGAGGAATCCGGCGCCGCCGGTGATCAGTACGCGGGGTTTCGACATGAAGGCTGGGAGATCAGTCGTTGGCGGCGGTGGCGCCAGCCGGAAGCGAGGGAGCCTCCTTCGGTCGCGCCGCGTTCGGCCCGAGCCCGAGGAGGCGTGCAGTCTCACCCGGCGCGAGGTGCAGGCGTACCCCGAGTCCAGAGATCTCGTGCTCGGTCGAACCGCCGGAGACCTCGAGGCCCCCTTCCAGCTCGCTCACGGCCACGTCCCCGAAGATGGAGACGTCGAATCCAGGCCCCTCCACGATCTCGGTGCCGGGCACCTCGGCGATCGGCGCGCCGCCGCCGGAGAGCAGCGGGAGGTCGAGGGTCTCACCCGGCGCGAGCTGGAACAGCTCGTCGCGGTAGGCCACTTGACCGGTGACCTTCGATTGGTTCTTGATCCGCAGGATCTCGAAGGAGCGCCGCTGCAAGACCCACGGCCCGGTCTCCGCCGTGATCAACGCCCCGCCGAGGAGCTCGATCTGATCGCCGGGGTTCGGGTTCAAGACCGCGCGCTGGATCTCACGGAACATGAAGTTCGGCTCGCCGCGCGACGGTGATCCGACGATCCCGGTGCAGCGGTCGTAGAGCGTCAGCGTCGAGCCGCTCTCGGGCCACAGGACCTCGGCGCGGCCGCCGGGCTCGCAGTAGATCCACGAGCCGGAGTTCGCTCGCCGGCGCTTGTCGAAGTAGCGCAGATGGAACGCGGCGTGCTGACCGGCCTCCTGCAGCTGAACGGGGTCCGCGAGGCGGCGAATGATCACCTCCTCGGGGCCCGGTGGGTAGCTCTCCTCCACCCCCGGCGGCAGCGGCGTCACGGTGGACTCCATCGGCTCCGGGTACTGCTGGGTCGAGAAGTTCGGCCAGCGGTTGCGCCCCCCACAGCCGGCGAGGAGCGCCAGCGTCAGGAGGGCCGCGAGGGTTCGGGGTCGAGGAGCGCGCACGGGGTCACCTCAACCCGGCGAGGGCGGCGGCGTTCCCGAAATAACGCTCCATGAATCCGGTGTCGTGCTCCCCCTGGCGGAAGTCGGAGTGCTCCAGAACCGCCTTGAGGATCGGAATCGTGGAGGCCGGGCCGTCGATGACGAACTCGCCGAGAGCCCGCTGCATCGTCCGGATCGCCTCTTCGCGCGTCGCGCGGTGCACCAGGAGCTTGCCGATCATCGAGTCGTAGTTCGACGGGATCCGATAGCCACTGTAGCAGTGACTGTCCATTCGGACGCCGGGTCCCCCGGGCGGCACGAAGCTCTGGACCAGCCCCGGCGAGGGCTGGAAGTCCCGCGAGGGGTCCTCGGCGTTGATCCGGCACTCGATGCAGTGGCCGCGGAACTCGATGTCGTCCTGGCCGTAGCCGAGCGGCTCGCCGCTGGCGAGGCGGATCTGCTCCTTGATCAGGTCGATGCCGGTGACCATCTCGGTCACCGTGTGCTCCACCTGGATCCGCGCGTTGACCTCCATGAAGTAGAAGTCGAGGTTGCGATCGACCAGGAACTCCACGGTGCCAGCGTTGTGGTACCCGGCGTGCTTGATGAGGCGGACGGCAGCCGCGCCCATCTCCTCGCGCTTGGCGTCGGTCAGGATCGGCGAGGGCGACTCCTCGATGAGCTTCTGGTGGCGGCGCTGGATGGAGCAGTCGCGCTCGCCGAGGTGCACCGCGTTGCCGTGCATGTCGCCGAGCACCTGGATCTCGACGTGGCGCGGGTTCTCGATGAACTTCTCGATGTAGAC
>CAYGST010000473.1:0-4242 GCA_964352415.1 uncultured Planctomycetaceae bacterium
GGGTGGGGGCGAGCGATGGGGGCACGGATGAGACCAGGCGTGGCGCATGCGTCAGGTCCCAGGGTACGCACTCTCGAGGAATGCGCCAGATGGGCCTCGGAGGCGGGTGCTACCCCGTTCTCCGCGTATCGAGGTCGGCCCTACTTCACGGTCGGGGGCGAGACTCGATGTTCCCCACGGGCCAGCCTCAGGTCGACGGTCTCTTCCCAGCCGCCCCGCGCAGAACGAAGGCGCAGCGTCACGCGCTGACCCATCAGCCCGCGGACGCGAAGCGGTTCAGCCGCACGCCACTCGGCGAAGCCGCCCAGCTCGTTGTCCCACGCCACACGGAGGCCGGCGGGGTCGTGGAAGCGAGTCGCTGGCAGCTCGAAGAAGACGTCGACCGGCCCGTCCCATTCGACCTCGTCCGGCCACGTCAGGCGCAGAGTCTCGAGCTGGACCTCCGCGTCCTGTCCGGGCTCGATCGAGCCGAGGATGCGGAAGGGGCTTCGCTCCACGCCGTAGCGGGCGCGCGCCTCCTCACGGCAACAGATCAAGAGCAGCGAAGGCACGACGTCCCCGGCGAGGATTCGATAGCGGCCGTCCTCGGTGATCGGGAGGTGCGTCATGCGCGAGCCCATGGGTTGCCGGCTCGCGGGCGGGCCGAACACCGGGATCAGCAGGGGAGCTCCGGGGAGCTCGCCGGTGAACCGGACCTGACCCGTCAGCTCTGCTCGAGCGGCCCAGGGCGGGTTCCAGGGGATGCGCAGGGTTGCGGTCGTGCGCAGCTCGAACCATCCGGTCCTGTCGCCGTAGAAGGCGCGCTGCCAGAGGCCGTCGACCCACGGGACGGGACCGACGATGCCCTTGCCCAGCGGGACGTTCTCGAAGCGCAGGGTCGTGCCCGTCTTCGTCGGGAGCAGGTCGACGCCGCGCGAGGTGCGAACGATCAGGGACTCGTGGACGTCCGGGCAGTTCAGGATCTCGAGGGTCCCGGTGCGCATCGGAACGATCACCGTGGCTCGCTCGGAGTGCTCGAGGTCCGCGCTCGAGACCTCGATCTCGACGGTCGCGTCACGCGTCGGGGCCAGGGGCTCGCCGCCGGAGGCCAAGCTGTCGATGCGAACGGCCAGGTCTCCCCCTGACCAGTGGAACAGCGGCGTGCGTCCTGATTCGTCGGCCTGAGTCGCCAATATGGGCTCGCCCGTCGCCGCGTCCACGAGGCGTACGTTGCCGACGGGGACCGCGCCGCCCTCTGGCGAGAGGAACACGAGGCCGCGTGGTGTGAAGCGCTCGAAGTGCACGGTCTGCGGCGTCGCGCCCGAGCCCTGCGTGGCCGCCAGGGCCTTCACGTCCACTCTCCGTGAAGCGTGCCCCTCTGGCCTCAGCGTGACGCGAGATCCGCTGTAGGCTGGGTGTTCGAGGTTGAAGCACGGCAGGCTCGCCCGTCCGCTGACGATGTCACCAGGGGTCCACAGTCCCAACGTCCACGTCCCGTCCTGTCTCAGGAAGTCGGCTCTCCACTCGAAGAGCCCGTCCAAGGCCGCGCCGGTGAGGCGGCCCATGCAGCGAACCTCGAAGCCGCAGCCTTCCACGAGGATGTCGATGCTCTCCACGGACCTGGCCCGGTGTCCACGCACGTCGAGGAGCCTCGGATTGCGCGAGACGTGGGCGAACTCGCTGCTCTGCAGCCTCGAGAAGGTGTGGTTGTTCGATCGCGGAGCCTCCAGGACGAGCGGCGGCTCGAAGCCGAGCAGCGTGAGGGCGCCGTTCTCGTCGGTCACCGCCGGCTGCCCGAGCAGGTCGCCGGACCCGGACTGGCGCGCTCTCAGGAGCAGCGCCGGGACCGGCGATCCGGATCGGGCGTCGTAGACGTTCAGGGTCAGAGCGGAGCCGCCGAGGACCAGGTCCACCACGGGCCCGTCGGGTTGCACTCGAACGCGTTGCGTCGTTCGTCCTTGCGTGTCTTCGGCGCAGGCCCACAGCGGCACCGCGCTCGACACCTCCGCGAGCCCATCCGCTCCGGACAGACTCTGGAGCCGGTCACCTTCACGGTCGTCTCCCAGAGCGGTCGCGGGGCTCCAGAGGACCGACACGTTCGCCAGCGGCGCGTCCACCCGATCGACGACGCGAACCCGGGCCCGCCGCGCCGGAGTCATCTCGACGGTGAGGCCCGCCCCACGCGCGAGTCGTAGTTCGCCCGTGTCCACCTCCATCGACTCGTAGCCGTACGCGGTGAGCGTCAACGTCGGAGCCAGAGTGGGCGTGTCGTCCGCTTCCAGGTGTCCGTTCGCGTCCGCTGCCAGCTTCGTGGCCATCGATGGAGAGCGACTCGACTCGACGAGCGTGAGGACGGCTCGAACGGGGACGCGCGTTCCACGCTCGATGGCGCGAAGGCGCAGCGTTTCTCCGCTCGCACTTCCAAGGTCCGTCGCCTGCGCCACGCGCCCGCGGCTCTCCGGGTTTCGGGAGTCCACGTGAGTCGCCGAGGCACTCTCGGGCGCCTCGCCCGATGGAACGACCTCATCGATCGGCTCTCGATCCCGTGTCCGGTAGAACAGCAGTGCTCCCAGCAGGAGGAGGAGGAGTCCGATCAGGCCAGCGTTCGTCTTCATGCCAATTCAGCTGTGGGGAGCCGCGGGTTCCGGCGACCCGGGTTCGCGGAACGGTCCGGGGCGTGGCGCTTCAGGAGGCTTCGCCTTCCTGAGTCGGACTTGCTCCCCGGCCGCCATCGAACCGAACTCGGGGCCGAGGTTCGCCATGGAGTTTCGAATTGTCACGAGCAAACACGTGCAACGGCCTGGTCGGCGGGTGAGAAGACCCCGTCTCGTGGCGGCGAGCCTGGATGCATCACCGGCTTGCCCCATCGAAGGTGGTGGAGAGCCTGTGCTTCCCGAAGCCGCGCGACGCCCGCGACGTCGAGCGCGACTCAGGGGTAGTCCGTCAAGGTCGCCGATGGGAGCGTGTTCATCTCCTCGGTTCCGGCGGTCAGGAGCATCGCCCCCTCGAACTGTCCGTCGTCTTGCGCATCCCGTAGAAAGACGTCGTACGGCGCCTCGGTCCGGACGCAGAGCAGGCGACCCAGCTCCGTCGAGTGAAGGAAGTTCATCGTCTCAGCGCCCGCGAGTTCGGGGATCGTCTGCCAGTCTCCGAGCACCTCTTCCGAGCCGCTGGCCAGCTCGACGCGGATCAGGCTGGAGCGCGTGTTGCCGTCCACGGCTCGAACAACGACGAAGCGGCCCTCGGGGTCGACCTCGGCTTCGACGGCTTCGAGCCCTTGCAAGGTGACTGCACCGAGCCCGGAGCGATTCAGGATGGGGGTGGAGCGCGAGGGGGGCTCGACGAACGGTCCTTGGTAGCGAACGGCTGTCCGTTGCGGAGACGCCGGGACTCCCAGCGGGGAGGAGACGGACACTCTCTCCGTGGAGAACGCACCCGTTGGCCACGGCTCCAGGTCCCACTTCTCGAGGACGAGGGACGTGTCCGCGTTTCGTCCGACGACGTAGAACTCGTTGGCATGTCGAGAGCACACCGCAAGGGGCTCGTAGCTCGTCGAGGCATCAGCGGTCCAGCGGTGCCACACCCCCGTATCCGGACTCTTCTCGAGCGTCGTGATCGTGACTCCGGTCGAGATCTGCTCGAGGATCCGTCGGAACTCGGCATGGCCGTAGGCCGAGTACTTGCGCGAGACGGAGAGGCCGAAGGCGGAGGAGCCATCGACCGACGGCGGCGTCGCGATCTCTGGAGAGCCGCCGCCGTCCGACCGTCGAGAGTGTGCACTCCCGGTCGCCGACGAGGTCGGGGCGGTCTTCGGAGTCGGAGCTGTGCACCCGACCACGAAGAAGAGCGCGACGCCCCACGCGACGTGGGGCAGGTGGATTCGAATCGACACGTTGGACTTTCCCGTCAGCCAGGATGGAACCCTATCCGCGACCGTGGACAGGTCGATCGCCACTTGGGCGAGGCCGAAGCGCGGGAGGAAGCCCCTCGGGCTGAAGCTAGGGAGTGACGACGAGCTGGAATGGCCCGGCCGGATCCTCGACGACGGTCAGCTCGCCGGTCGCCGACGCGCCACCCGGCATCGTCACGGCCCAGGTGTAGGGTCCGCAGGGCAGGCCGTCGACGACGCAGCGCCCCGCGGCGTCCGCCGTGAGTTGCGTCGCGCTCGCCGTGAGCCGGCCCTCGGCGAGCCACTCGGACACGGCGACGTCGTACTCGACAGAACGCAACGCGAGCGTCGCGCCGGCGAGCGCTGTGCCCTCC
>CAYGST010000474.1:0-4233 GCA_964352415.1 uncultured Planctomycetaceae bacterium
GGTAGGGATGCATCGCGTGGGCGAGGTGGAGTCCGGGCGCGGGATTGTAGGGCGGGGGCCCCGCGGACTCGAACTTGCAGCTGTGAATGGCGCCGCTATCCTCATCCGCCCCCCTCTCCGGAGGCACGCTACAGGCCGTAGCGGGGAACGTTCCATCCGTTCCGGGGGCGGGCCGCCACGCCCGCTCCTCCGACCACGAGCTCACCGACGACCATGAACGCGCTTCCGCAAGGGAAGGTCTTCCTCGAAGGACGCTATCGCAAGCTGTCCCGGGACCTGCCGCAGACCGTCTTCTTCTGCCCCGACTGCAAGGGCCATCCGCGGCGCCGCAAGGGCTGTGAGAAGTGCGAGGGCTTCGGGAAGCTCACGCGCGACTCGGTGCAGGAGCTGCTCTCGTGGGTGCTCGGCGCAGCGCTCAAGACGCGCAAGAACAAGTTCCACGGCGCTGGGCGCGAGGACGTCGACGTGCGCATGCTCGGCGCGGGGCGGCCGTTCGTGCTCGAGTTCATCAACCCGAAGGACCTCGACGTCGATCTCGCCGCGCTCGAGGCGGAGATCAACCGTCGGAACGAGGGGCGCCTCGAGGTGCAGGGTCTGCACTGGTCCGAGAAGGCGCGGGTGCGCGTGCTGAAGGAGACGCACCACGCCAAGGAGTACGAGGTGCTCGTCGAAGCGGACGAGGAGGTGCCGGAGGGTGCGTTCGAGGCGCTCGCCGGGCGTCACCTCGACCTCGAGCAGCAGACGCCGCAGCGCGTTGCGCATCGCCGGGCGGACAAGGTCCGCGAGCGCTGGCTCGAGGTCCTCGAGATCCTGCCGGGTGACAACCCGCAGCAGCGCCGCTTGCGGATCCGGACGCAGCACGGGACCTACGTCAAGGAAGCCGTGACGGGCGAGGGCGGGGCTACGCGCCCTTCGCTCGCGGAGCTGGTTGGAGTGCCGTGCCGCTGCGTCGAACTCGACGTGCTCGAGATCCTCGACCCAGAGGGCAAGGAGCTGCCTGAGCGTCGCGCGCCGGTGCGCTTCGGGGACGGGGTCTAGCCTCGGCCCGGCGCCCTAGAGCGCGACCCCGAGGATCTGCGTCTCCATCACGAGCTTGCCGTTGAACACGGCCTGCGCCAGGTACGTGAACATCTTCATCCGCAGCCGGTGCGGCTTGCCGATCAGGTACAGCCGCCCATCCGGCTCCACGGTCCCGCGGAAGCGCGTCTCATTGACCCCACCGAAGCCGATGAAGCGCTCCTCGTCGGTCGGATGGTTGACCATGAAGTCGTAGGAGCAGAGCTGCGCGACGGCCTCGATCATCATCACCCCCGGAAACAGCGGCCGTCCGGGGATGTGATCCGACGCCCACCAGTCCGACGCCAGCACGTCCTTGTAGCCGACGATCAAACCCTCCTCCGCGTCCCGATGCACGACCGCGTCGACCATGTCGAAGGTCCCGCGCTGGGCGAGCTGCGAGCGCAGCGCCGCGCTGTCCGAGACGACGGTCTCGAGGTCCAGGGTGGAGAGGTCGACGAGGAGCTTGGAGGCCATGAAGATCCGGGTAGGGGAGGAAGAGGCGCGAAGAGTCTAGAGTTCGTGCACTTCGATCCCCGCGCAGAATCCGGTCATTCGGCACGTACGACCTGCGGGACAGCCCTCGATCTTCGCTCACCATGTCCGATCAACCCGCACGCCTCTCTACGCTCTGTATCCACGGTGGCCGCCGGCCGGGTCCCGGCGATCCCGCCGTGGTGACTCCGATCCATCAGACGACGACCTTCGTTCCGGAGGAGCGTGACTGGGAGCTGGTGCGCGCGGGGCGCGTTGCCGAGTCGCGCTTCTACTCGCGCTACGGCAACCCCTCGGTGGCGGCGGTCGAGCGAAGGATCGCGCTGCTCGAGGGCGCGGACGAAGCGCGCCTGTTCGCCTCGGGCAACGCGGCGAGCCACGCGGCAATCCTCGCGCTCGCGCTGCCCGGTGGGCACGTCGTGGCCTCGGACCGGCTCTACGGCGGGACGCGGGCGATCCTCTCGAACGCGCTGGTGGCCTCCGGCGGCGCGGTGGACTTCGTCGACTGCGACGACGAGTCCGCGCTGCTCGCCGCCTTCCGCCCGAATACGCGACTGGTCCTGTGCGAGTCGATCGCGAACCCGACGCTGGAGGTGGCGGACGTCCCCCGGCTGGCCGAGCACGCGCACGCGCGCGGGGCGCTCCTGATGGTCGACGCGACCTACGCCACGCCCGCGCTGCAGCGCCCGCTCGAGCACGGAGCCGACGTCGTGATGCACTCGGCGAGCAAGTACCTCGGCGGGCACTCCGACGTGATCGCGGGGGCGCTCGCGAGCTCGTCCGAGCTCGCGCTGCGCTTCGACCGCTGGCGCATCGACGCGGGCGGCTCGCTCGACGCCCACGCGGCCTTCTTGATCGACCGCGGCATCAAGACCCTCGCCGTTCGCATGCGCGCGCACGTCGAGAACGCCGGGATCCTGGCGCGCGCGCTGGAGGCGCACCCGAAGGTCACGCGTGTGCTCTACCCCGGCTTGGAGAGCAGCGCGCACCGCGCGCGGGCCGCGCAGCTGCTCGCCGGTCCCGGCGCGATGGTGCTGGCGACCTGCGCGGGCGGCGACGCCGAGGCGGAGCGCGTGCTCGGTCGCCTCGAGCTGGCGATCGCCGCGCCGAGCCTCGGTGGCGTCGAGACGCTCGTTTGCCAGCCGGTGCACACCTCGCACGCGGGCATGACCGAGGAGCAGCGCATCGCCGTCGGCATCCTGCCGGGCTCGTTCCGCATCTCGGTCGGCATCGAGGACGCCGCCGACCTCGTCGACGACTTCACGCGCGCGCTCGGCTGAGAGCCTGCGAAGGAATCCATCACACTCCTCGCCACGCCTCGCTCGCGCCCCGAGCTGCGTTGCCCCTCCTCCGAAGCGGCGCGCGTTGCGCGCGCAGGGCGCCTTGTCGGGACACGCTCGCGACGCGCCGAGAAGCGCGAGCGATTCCTTCACAGGCTCTGAGGGGACGGCGGGCGCGTCAGGCCGCCGCGCCGGTGCGCTCCGGCAGCGCGCGCGTCCAGCGCCCGCGCTGCACCTCGAAGTAAAAGGCCGCGGCCTTGCCGAGGGTCGTGATGTTGATGGCCCACCACAGCCCGGCGGGGCCGTGACCGAGGCTGAACGCGAGCCACCACGCGAGCGGGACGCGCGCCACGTTGCCGAACAGGCTGATCCAGAAGATCGCGCGCGGATGGCCGGCGCCGTAGAGCACCTTCTCGTTGACCGTCTCCTCGGCGACGAGCAGCTGCGACCAGGCGAGGATGGCGACGTAGCGCAGGGCCTCGGCGAGGACGCCCGGCTCCTGGGTGAACAGCGGCGCGATGTGCGGACCTCCGAACCAGAAGCCGAGGGCGAACAGCGCGCCAACGACGCGCCCGAGCCCGCGCACGTTCTTGACGGCGCGCCAGGCCTCGTCCGCGCGCCCGGCGCCGAGGTTGCGGCCCACCAGCGAGGAGCCCGCGATCGCGATGCCGAGGAAGAACGGATAGCTGACGCTCTCGAAGGCGTTGAAGCCGATGCCGAAGCCCGCGCTCACGTCGCGGCCGAGCGGCCCGATGACGAGGGCGAACAGCGCGACGTAGACGCCAGCGTAGACGGCGATCGAGAGCGCGACGGGCAGGCCGAGGCGGACCATCTGGGCCAGCCGCGCGAACCGCAGCGCCGCGCCGTTCAGGAGCTGGATCCGGTGCAGCTTCACGAGCAGGACGAGCCCGAGGACCGACGTGAGCCCGCGCGAGGCGCAGGTCGCGAGGGCGGCGCCCTCGATGCCCAGCCCGCTCCAGTCGCCCGCGCCGTAGATCAGCAGCGGATTGAGTCCGAGGTTCAGGAGCACCGCTGCGCCCTGCAGCAGCATGGGCACGCGCGTGTGACCCATGGCGAAGAACAGGTTGTCGACGATGGGGGCGAGGACCAGCGGCAGGATGCAGAGGTAGATCGTCCGCAGGTAGCCGACCATCAGGGGCTCGACGCCGTCCGTCACGTCGAAGGCGCGCGCGGCGAGCGGCGTCGCGAACCAGCCGACGACCGACAGCAGGACGCCGATCCCGACGCCGAGCCCGAGAGCGTGACGGATGACGTCGTCGCGCTCGACGAGATCGCGCGCGCCGGTGGCGCGCGCGCCGCGCGGGCTGCTGCCTCCGACCGCGATGAAGATCACCGCGAAGTTCAGGCTCAGGAGGCCCGTGCTCGCCGCGCTCGCCGCGTG
>CAYGST010000475.1:0-4232 GCA_964352415.1 uncultured Planctomycetaceae bacterium
CGTCCGGGGACTGGCTTCTGCTGGGACCAAACATGGCGCTCGTGCTGGCCACCACGCTCGGTGACACGAGGCTGGCCGGCCGCGCCCTCAAGGCGAACGGCGCCGGCATCACGCTCGCGCTGGTCGTCTCGATGCTGGCGGGTCTCGTGTGGAGCCTCGACCCGAGCGGGCCGGAGGTCGCAGCGCGCACGGTCGTCTCCTTCGACGAGCTGCTGCTCGCGCTGGCCACTGGCGTGGCCGGCGCGCTGGCCGTGACCACCGGCGTCGCCAGCTCGCTGGTCGGCGTGATGGTCGCCGTGGCCCTCCTCCCACCGCTCGTGATCGCGGCGATGCTGCTCGTACAGGGCCACCTGCAGGAGTCGCTCGGCGCGTTCCTGCTGCTCGCGACCAACGTCGTCTGCGTCAACCTCTCCGGCGTCGTCACCTTCTACCTGCAGGGCATCAAGCCGCGCACCTGGTGGGAGGAGTCCAAGGCGCGACGAGCGACCGGCATCGCGCTGGCCGTCTGGATCGGACTGCTCGTGCTCGTCGCCATCTTGATCTTCGCCTCGGAGCTGGCGCGCCAGGCGTGAGCCAGCGTCGAGGACCCTCCCGCACCCCCACCCAGACGGACCTCCCAAGCGAAGCCGATGGACTACCTGACCCTTGCCGGCGGCCTGACGCTCCTGCTGCTGGGCGGCTACGCGCTCGTACGCGGCGCTTCTGGCCTCGCTTCCTCGCTCGGCATCTCGCAGGTCGTGATCGGCCTGACGGTCGTTGCCTTCGGCACGAGCGCGCCCGAGCTCGCCGTCAACCTGATGGCCGCGCTGCGCGGCTCGGGCGACCTGTCGTTCGGAAACATCGTCGGCTCCAACCTCGCCAACCTCGGCATCATCCTCGGGATCTCCGCGCTGATGCGCCCTCTGGTGATCGAGAGCCGGATCGTGACGCGCGAGCTGCCGATGATGCTGCTCGCCACGGCGGTCGTCGTGGTCCTCGGGATCTCACCGGACCTCGAGCTCGTGCCGGACAAGTACACGCGCGGCGACGGAGTGATCCTGCTGCTCGTGTTCGCCGTCTTCCTCTACACCGCGGTCGGGGACGTCGTGCGACAGCGCCGGGCCGACCCCGTAATCCAGCAGGCGGGCCTGACGGCGGCGCCGCCGGAGGCCGCCTCGCGCAAGGGGATCAACGCCTTGCTCTCGCTCCTCGGCCTCGTCGGCCTCTACCTCGGCGGCGAGCTGACCGTGGCCGGCGCGACGGCGATCGCCCGCACCGCCGGTCTCTCGGACGCGATCATCGGCCTGACCGTCGTCGCCGTGGGGACCAGCCTGCCGGAGCTCGTCACGTCGGTGATCGCCACGAGCCGGGGGCAGGTCGACATCGCGATCGGCAACGTCGTCGGCTCGAACCTCTTCAACCTGACCTTCGTCCTCGGGACCACCTCCACCATCGCGCCGACGGGCGTGCCGGAGGGAGGCGTCCTCGACCTCGGCGTGCTGCTGTTCCTCTCGGCGATCGTGCTGCCGTTCGCGCTCAGCGACCGGCGCACGCTCGTGCGCTGGGAAGGCGCGCTGCTGCTCGCCGCGTGGATCGGCTACACGACCTTCCGGGTGCTCGGCGCGACGGGCGGCTGAGCGCGCTGAGTCCCGGGGCTCCTCTCTGCCGCCGAGCGAACGGCTCGCGCGGCGCTCAGGGACGCTCGCGCAGGTCCACGGCCGTCTGCCAGACCGCGTCGGCGGGGCGAACCGTCATCCCGTCGTTCGAGCGGAAGCCCATCTCCTGGAACTGCGGGAACGCGGCCTGGTTGTCCAGGTCGTGCAGGTAGAGCCACAGGAGGACCTCGGAGTCGACGCCCTCCAGCCGCTCGAACAGCACGCCGACGAAGTCGGACTGCTGGGTCGGATCGCCCGGGTACGGCGCGTTCGCGACCGCCGGCCAGCCCGCCTCGGTGAAGATCACCTCACCGCTCCAGTGCGTGGCGATCTCGTCGTAGTAGTCCGCGGGGACTGCGGCGGGCGTGGCGAACTCGAGGTACGGGTAGGTCGTGAAGGCGACGGCGTCCGCGAAGTCGCCGGCCTCCAGGTCGTCGATCAGGTTCCACTGCGGCGCGTCCATCCAGCCGATGGTGCCGGAGCCGAGCCCCTTCAGGCGCTCGAGCTGGAAGCTGACGAAGACCTTGGTGTTCGGGCTGGCCGCCTTGATCGCGTCGTAGCTCTCCTCGAGCTGCGTCAGCCAATCGGCGTAATCCGCCGTGTTGGCCAGGAACCAGGTGTTCACCTCGTGCCCGAGGCAAATGTATGGCGGCGCGTACTGGCCAGCGTAGGCGGCGACCATCATCCGGAACTCGTCGCGCGTCTCCTGATTGCTCCAGGAGTTGTCGACCATGTCGGCCTCGCTGAGCAGATCCGGCACGCCGGCCTCGTCCGCCCAGCTGAAGGTGATCAGCGGGAAGATGCCGTACTGCGTGCGGCGCTCCTGGGCGAAGAGGCCGCCGTCGGGGATCTCTCCCGCCTCCAGCAGCGAGTCGCGCCAGTTCGTGCGGAAGCCGACGACGCGGCCGTAGTCGAAGCTCTCGACGAAGAAGGCCTCATCCGTCTCGGGCGTGATCGACGAGACGTGGCCTTCGGGCGAGTAGGTCAGGCCGCAGTTCACGTCCTGGTGGCAGTTGACCTCCCACTCGAGCACCGCCAGGTTCTCTCCATCGGTTCCCTCGAGGCGCACGGGGTGCAGGCCGAGGTCCGCGAAGCCCGGCGTCCAGGTCACCATGCCGTCCGCGTCGACCGTCATGCCCGCGGGCGCGGTGACGAGCGTGTACGCAGCCGGCGGCTGCACCGCCGAGATCAGCGACTGGTACTCGTAGTCCTCGTCCGCGGGCGCCGAAGTCGTCGGGGCGCCGACGAAGCGCGCGCCGACGAGCTCGGGGTCCTGGCACCCGGAGGCGCTGAGGGCGACGGCGATCGAGCAGGCGAGGAGGAGGCGCGGGGAGGTCATCACGGCCCGGGATCCTACCGCGATCGCAGGCCGATGGAATCGCCGCGGGGGCGACAATGGCGGGCGGAGGCCGCTCCGCCCGAGGCTGTGGCCCTGCAAGCGCTGCCTGCCGCGGGCGCGCTGTCCGGCGGGACGGCGCGGGACGGCGCGGGACGGCTGGCGACGCGCTCGCAGGCCGCTGCGGGCCCTGTCCGAGCGCGCCCTACCCGCGCGGCCGACCGACGACCACGACGTGGAAGCCCAGCATCGCGAGCCCGGGGATCTTGCAGATCAGTCGGTCGAGGTGGATGAAGAAGCGCGTCAGGAGGGCGTTGCCCGGGATGAAGCGCAGCACGCCGAGGTGGTCGGGAAAGCCTGCGAAGACGTAGGCGAAGACCCCGTAGCGCTTCACCAGCTCGACCTCGAAGCCCGCCTGCTCGCAGAGCGAGACGATGCCCTTGCGGGTGAAGCCCTGGTCGCCGACGTCGAAGTGCGCGCTCTTGCGGTACAGGATCGCGCGCGCCAGCCGGATGAACGGGTTGTCGTTGCAGGGCTCGCTCATGATGAGCACGCCCTTCGAGTGCAGCGCCTTGCGGCAGTGCGTCAGGAACGCGACGTGGTCCCGCGTGTGGTGCAGGCTGCCCTTGCAGAACACGACGTCGAAGACGCCGGGCTGGAACGGCAGCTTCTCCGCGTCCCCCGTGACGAGGCGCGCGTTCGGCACGTACTCGTCGGAGACCTTCAGCATCTCGTGGCTGATGTCGAGGCCCACCGAGCCGGGGTGGTGCTCCTCGAGCTCCGCCAGGAAGAATCCCGTGCCGCAGCCGAGGTCCAGGATCCGCGTCGAGCCGGCCGGCACGTGCGAGATCATCTCCGCGTGCCAGTCCTGCTGGAAGAGCCGCGAGAACTCGAAGGAGTAGCGGTAGGCGTAGCGCGGGGCGAGTGCCCGGTGCAGCTCGATCTGAGCCTGTGCGTTCGAGGTGCTCATGGAGGGACGGTCCGAGGGCCGAGAAGTGTAGCCGGTGCCCTCTCCACCGGTCGGCGCGATTTCGTCCCCGTCGTTCGAATTCGCCGCGCCGCCGCGTAGGCTCGCGCGCCTCCCCTACCACCGCCTCCACCCCCGTGTTCAAGCACATCGCGTCCAACTGGTCCCGGATCCTGCTGCAGATCCTGGTGATGCTGGTGCTCACGCCGATCCTGGTGGAGAAGCTCGGCAACGACGGGTACGGGATCTGGACGACGGTCATCGCGGCGACGCTGATCCTCGAGCAGCTCGCGCT
>CAYGST010000476.1:0-4230 GCA_964352415.1 uncultured Planctomycetaceae bacterium
CGGGGACGCAGCTGCTCGAGGGCAGCCTGAGCGGTGCGCCGCACGGCTTCGAGGACCTCGGAGATCGCCTGCTCGTGCACCTCGGCCAGTTTCGCAACGCCGGGACCGTGTCGTACACGCTCGTGGCCACGGACGTCGGCACGTTCCGGGCCCGTCCGGCCGTGCTGCGGAGCCTCTATCGGCCCGAGCGCATCGCGATCGGCGCGCCGCATCCGCTGACCGTGCTGCCGCCCGATGGAGCGTCGAGCGACGAGTACCGCCCGACCCCCGACGAGCTCTATCACGCGGGACTTGCGCAGTACGACGCCGGCGAGTTCGACGCGGCGCGCGCGAGCCTCGGCACGCTGTACGAGACCTGGAGCCCGAACCTGCGCGAGACGCCGCTGCGCGAGACCGCCGAGCGCCTCTTGTTCCTCGCCATCCGCGCGGAGTCGGCACCGGAGATCGTTCGCTTCTTCGAGGTGCTGCGCGAGAAGAACCCCGAGCTCGTCGTACCGCTCGAGGACGTGCTGGCCGTCGGGCGCGCGTACCGCGAGCTCGGCGAGCACGAGCGCGCGCTGCTCGTATTCAAGGCGGTGCTGGAGCAGTCGTTCGGCAAGGACCTCAAGGTCGCCGGGGCGCTCGAGGAGCAGGGCGAATTCCTGCGCTCGGTCGACGCGCTCGAGCGGCTGTGGCTCGAGTACCCGGAGACCCCGGCGACGCTGACCGCTTACCTCGGCTTCGCGGAGCGTCTGCTCAGCAAGGCGCCAGTCGCCTACGAGGATCCTGGGCTGCGGCGCGCCGGCGTGGACCGCGCGGCGCTCTCCGTCCGGGGCATCCTGGCGCTGCAGCGCTTCTTGACGCTCTACGCGAACGACCCGCTCGCGCCGCAGGCCGCGCTCGGGATCGTCAGCGCGCAGCTCGACCTCGAGAACTACGCGCGCGTCGCGGAGCTCTCGGAGAGCATGGCCGCGCTCTACGAGGAGCCCCGCTACGTGGACGCGTTCCTGTACTCGCGCGCCGTGGCGCAGTGGTACCTCGGCGAGGACGGCGCGGCCGAGGCGCTACTCGGGCGCATCAGCGAGTCGACCTGGGTCGACGCGGGCGGCGTGCGGCGCCCGTCGGAGAACCGCGAGCTGGCGCTCTACATCCTCGCTCAGATCTTCCACGCGCGGCGCGACTTCGACAGCGCCCTCGCGAGGTACGAGCGCGTCGAGGACGACTTCGCCGATGCGCGCGAGATCCTCGAGGAGTTCCGCGCCAAGCGCCTGGAGCTCGCCGAGGTCACCGAGACCCGGGTCGGCGAGGCAGCGGTCCTGGAGCTCGGCCACGCCGGCGTCGAAAGCGTCGAAGTGCGCGCCTACCGGGTCGACCTGATGACCCTCTACCTGCGCGAGAAGAACCTCTCGGAGGTCGCGAGCGTCAACCTCGCCGGCATCTCGCCGACGCTGGAGACCGCCGTGACGCTCGAGCGCGCGCTCGGGCCGGAGGAGCGAACGACCGAGCTCTCGCTCGCCCCGCTGGAGGCCGGCGCCTATCTCGTGCTCTGCCGCGGCGGCGGGCGGCACGCTTCGGGCCTCGTGCTCGTCAGCGACGTGGAGCTGCGCGTCCGCGAGGACGCGAGCTCGGGCCGCGTGCGCGTCACCGCGGTCGACCGCGAGAGCGGCGACTACCTCTCGGACGTCGACGTGCGCGTCGTCGGCTCGCAGAGCGGAACGTTCGTGCGCGGCGAGACCGATCGCCGCGGACTGTTCGTCGCCGACGCCGTGGCCGGCGTCACCACCGTCATCGCGCGCCGCGGCAAAGGCGAATACGCGTTCTACCGCGGAGCTGCTGCACTCGGCGTCCCGCAGGCGGCGAGCCGCGGGGGCGAGACCCGCTTCGACTTCGACAAGTCGAACGAGTACTTCAAGAACGTTCGCGAGTTCAACCGCGCCAACGTCGAGTACCGCTCACAGGAGCTCCAGCTGGAGATCGAGCGCAAGCGTGACGGCGTGAAGGTGAAGTCGGTGAAGTAAGCCGGCGCGCGTTGCGCTTTCGATTCGTAAGCGCGCCTCGATTCCTTACACGCGTAGCGGCTCGGACAATGTTGCCGAACCGTAGCGATTGAGTGCCTTACGCAACGCTCTCGTTGTAGGCCGTCACCACGGGGTAGGGTCGAGATAGACGGTGCGACCTGAATGGGAGTCCAGGTCGCGTGCGCCTTGCTCGTCGAGGTGCCGTCTCGCCAGAAGGCTGCGCAGCTCGTCTGCGCGCTCCGTTCCTCACAAGAAGCGATACCGATGAACTCTCTCGCCACCTCAGCCGCCCTCGCCCTCGGTGCCCTCTCCCTCGCCGCCCCCGAAGCCACGGCGCAGTTCAATCCACCGGCGATCCACTACACGCTCACGCAGGACGCCGTTCAGACCTTCGGCTGCTTGCCGCCGTGCTTCTGCGCGATCGCCATCGTGCCTGCGCAGGGCGGCTTCGACGTCACGCCGCGGCTGTTCACGCCGCTGAACTTCGACGTCTACGACCTGAGCAACGTCGTCATCACTTATCCGAACACCACTCAGGGAGGGATCTCCACGGCGCTCGGCACGGGGGTCTACACGGTGTCGAATCAGCTGCTTCCGCTTCAGAGCCTGCAGCTCGACCTCGCGATCGACGGCGGGCCGATCCAGACCTTCAAGAGCAGCGGGGACCCCATGGACTTCGTGAGCCCGGGCCCCGGGATCCAGATCGACGTCGCGGACAACTCCTTCTTCTGCCTGAACCGGATCTTCACGATCGCGGCGGAGCCGGACCTCGCGACGAACTTTTGCATCAGTACGCAAAACTCCTCGGGTGGCGCCGCGAAGATCGGTGCGAGCGGATCGTCGAGCCTCGCGGCCAACGACCTCGTCCTGTTCGCCGGGCCTGTCCCGACCAACGTCCCGGGGATCTTCTTCTTCGGCCCCGACGTCGCGCAGGTGCCCTTCGGCGACGGCTTCCGCTGCGTCGGTGCGAACGGCCTGCGGCGCCTCGCCCCCGTCGTCGCCTCGAACAACACCGGTCTGATGAGTCTCGCCGTCGACAACCAGCAGAGCCCGCTCTTCCCGCTCTTCTCCCCGGGCTCTTCCTACGCCTTCCAGGGCTGGTTCCGCGACCTCGCCGCGGGCGGCTCAGGCTTCAACCTCACCGATGGAACGGGGGTCCTGATGACTCTCTAGCGGACCGCAGCGGAACTACCGTTCCACGCGCCGCGAGGCGCACGTTGCGAGAAGCAGAGTCTCCTAGTACTGAAGAAAGGATCTCTCCAGGACGCCCGGCGTTTGAAGCGCGCCGGGCGTCCGTCTATCCGGACGACGCCCTGGCTCCCGTGGAGTGGCTGCGAAGAGTGCGCTCCATTGCCGCGCAGCAGCGCCCGCCACGGCCCTGGACGCGGGAGAGGAGGACGGGCGCCTCCACAACCCCGGGCCTCAGCGTCCGAGCGCGCAGCCGTCCAGCCACGTCTCGGCCGGGATCCCGGCAGGGTCGGAGTCGCCGTGGAGGTGCTCCGCACACGCGCGCAGGCCGGGGGCACCCGTGAACGGATTGTCGACGCCGTCGACGAGCACGACCCCTTCGAGCAGGCCGCGCTCGATTCGCAGGAACGGCGTCTTCTGCGATCGGATCAGCGAAGCCACCGCCCAGAGATCGGCGCCCGTCGCGCCCTCGATCGCCTGACGCCCAGTCGAGACGACCACGCAGCGATCGAGCAGCGCGGCGCGCGCGCCGTACAGCGCGACGCCTGGGCTCTCGATGCGTGACTCGGCCGCGAGCAGGAGCGAGCGCCCACCGAAGCGGATGCCCCCGGCGTTCGAGCCAGCGCTGCGCGGGGAGAGGATCGTCGAGCGGTCGAGCTCGACCACGGCATCCGTCCCCAGGAGGCCGACGTTGCCGCCGCGCACCTGACCGTCCCGCAGGACGAGCTCGGAGGACACGACGTTCAGCCCCATTCCGATCGCGGGTGCGAGCGTGACGTTCTCCAGCACGAGGCGGCTGCCCTGGAGCACCGAGATTCCGAAGCGCAACTCCACGTCCCCATCGCCGCGCAGCCGCACGTCGAGGCCCTCCAGCGTGAGCTGCCGGTCGCCTTCCGGCGCGACGTAGATGCCGGCGGGCAGCACGAGCTCGACGCCGCTCTCTCCCGACTCGGCGAGCGCCTCGATCGCGGCGAACAGTTGCTCTCCGTCCGGAGCCTCGAGCCGCGCGACGCGCGCGGGTGCGCCGGACGGAGAGCAACTGTTC
>CAYGST010000477.1:0-803 GCA_964352415.1 uncultured Planctomycetaceae bacterium
CCGCCGCTCGCGTCCGTGAAGCGCGTCTTGCGCGCCTTACCATCGAAGTCGGCCTGCGCCGCCGAGGGGATCTCGACCCCCTTCGGAAGCGCGGCCTTCTTGCCCTCGGGGGCGAGGACAGCGAGGTAGGCGGCCTTCGGGAAGGTCGCGGGGACCGGCTTGTGGAGGAGCTTCATGCGCAGACTGGGAGAAGGAGGGGAGAGTTCTGGAGAGCGAGTTGAGATCACGTCGGCGTGCGCCAGATCGACGGCACGCCAGCGCGATTGGAATCACATGTCGACGTACTTGGGGCCGCCACCGCCTTCGGGCACGACCCACTCGATGTTCTCGTACGGATCGGCGATGTCGCAGGTCTTGCAGTGGACGCAGTTGCTGAAGTTGACCGTGACTCCGCCGTCCGCGACGCCCGCCTCGGGGATCTCGTAGACCGCAGCCGGACAGAAGTGCTGGCAAGGGTTGCCGTACTCCTTCGTGCAGCGTTCGACGCAGATCGCCGGGTCGGTGATCAGGAGGTGCGCGGGCTGATCCTCATCGTGGATCGCGCCGGAGTAGTACACGTCGGTCAGCTTGTCCATCGACGTCGTGTCGTTGAACTTCGGCTTCTCGAAGCGCGACTCGGAGACGGTCCGCATCGTCGCGTGGTCGGCGTGACCCTTGCGGCGCGCGACGAGGCCGCGACCGCCAGTGATCATCTGAACGCCGCCATCGAGCATGCCCGCGAGCATGCCCGAGTCGAACGCCTGCCGCCAGTTGCGCACCTTGAACAGCTCGTCGCGGGCCCACGACTGTTCGAACAGCTCGTC
>CAYGST010000477.1:813-4227 GCA_964352415.1 uncultured Planctomycetaceae bacterium
CGTCGTAGCGCGCCAGCTTGGCAGCGGAGGTGTCGCCAGCCGCCAGCGCGTCCGCGATCGCCTCTGCGGCGAGCATGCCCGATTTGAAGGCCAGGTGGACGCCCTTGAGCGTCGAGGCGTTCAGGAAGCCGCCGCTGTCACCCACCAGGCAGAAGCCGTCGCCGTAGAGCTTCGGCATCGCGAAGTAGCCCCCCTCGGGCACCGTCTTCGCGCCGTAGCGCACCAGCTTCCCGCCCGCGATCAGGTCGGCGATGAACGGGTGCTGCTTGAACTGCACGAACAGCGCGTGCGGATCGAGCTTCGCGTCGTGGTGGTCGAGCCCGACGACGTAGCCGATGCTGATGTTCGTCTCGGAGATGCCGTAGACCCAGCCGCCTCCGTAGCCGTCCATGCCGAGCGGATACCCGCCCGTGTGGAACACGCTGCCGAAGAGCTCCTTCGCCCGATCGCCGAGCTCCCAGATCTCCTTGATGCCCGTGCCGTAGGTCTGGGGGTTCTTGCCCGCGTCCAGCTTGAGATCGCGCACGAGCCCCTTGGCCAGGCTCCCGCGCGGGCCTTCGCCCAGCACCGTGACCTGGGCCTTGATGTTCATGCCGGGCTCGAAGTTCGGCTTCTGCGAGCCGTCCTTCGCCACGCCGCTGTCGCGCGTCTGCACGCCGAGCACGCGCGAGCCGTCGCGCAAGAGCTTCGCCGCGGCGAAGCCAGGATAGATCTCGACGCCCGCGCCCTCCGCCTGCTCGGCGAGCCAGCGCACGGACTTGTTCAGCGAGATGATGACGTTGCCGTGGTTCTTCAGCTGGGGCGGCGTGAGCACGCCGTCGAAGCGCCAGTGCTTGCCGTTTCCGCGCAGCCAGGCGAGCGCGTCGTACTTGACCTCCGCCTCGACGGGGAAGCCGCGCTCCTTCCAGTCCGGGAAGAGCTCGGCGATCCCCTCGGTGCGCATCACCGCGCCCGAGAGCGTGTGGTGTCCGATCTCCTCGGCCTTGTCGAGCACGAGGACCGTCTTGTCGTCCAGCCCGCGCGCCGCCAGGAGGCGCTGCAGGTGGATCGCGCAGGCGAGGTTCGCCGGACCGGCCCCGACGAGGAGGACGTCGACCTCGAGCTCTTCTCGCTCGATGTCACGGACGTTGAGGCTGTAGTCGGTGGAGTCGGTCATGTCTCTGGGACCGCCGGGCCGTGGGCCGGGCGAGGTGGGCGAAGAGGCTAGCAAGCGCGTCGTGCGGGGGCCATGACGGCCGCAGCGGAGTTGAACGGGTTCGTCGCCAGGAGGCTCAATCCGGCCGGAACCGCTCCGGATCGACGAGGAAGGGGTTCGTCCTGCGCTCGACGCCGAGGGTCGACGTGGGCCCGTGGCCGCAGTGGAACAAGACGTCGTCGCCGAGCGGGATCAAGCGTTCGGTCAAGGAGCGGATGAGCGTGTCGTAGTCGCCGCGCGGAAAGTCCGAGCGCCCGATCGAGCCGCGAAAGAGCAGGTCTCCGACGATCGCGATGCGCGCGGCCGGGTCGTAGTTGGCGACGGGGCCCGGCGGGGGCCCCGGGCAGTGCAGGACCTCCAGCTCGACGTCGCCGAAGCCGACGCGGTCGCCGTGCTCGAGCCAGCGATCGGGCGTCACCGCCTGCGCGTCGCCGCCGGCTCCGAACATCTGTCCCTGCTCCGGCAGGCTGTCCAGCCAGAAGCGGTCCTCCTCCTGCGGCCCGACGACCTCGACGCCCAGCCGATCGCGCAGGGCCTTCGTTCCTCCGGCGTGGTCGAGGTGGCCGTGGGTCAGCAGAATCCGCTCGACTTCGACATCGTGTTCGCGCGCCAGCGCGAGGACCGCGTCGAGGTCGCCGCCCGGGTCGACGATCGCACCCTTGCCCGTCGCCTCGCAGCGCAGCACCGCGCAGTTCTGCTGGAACGGCGTGACCGGAATCGTGAAGACCTCCATCAGGAGCGATCTCCGATCCAGTGGTGGCCTTGCGCGTAGACCTCCTTCTTCCAGACGGGCAGGCTCTGCTTGAGCTCATCGATCAGGAAGCGCGCCGCCAGGAACGCTGCGTCGCGGTGCGGACTCGCAGCAGCGACGACGACCGACGACTCCCCCACGGCGACCGTGCCGACGCGGTGGACGCACAGGAGCCGCAGCGCGAGTTCGGGGCGGGTTCCGTCCACGTCACCGTGTTCGGCGCGGCAACGCTCGAAGATGCGCGCCATCTCCGGATGCGCCATGGCCTCGAAGGCCTCGTAGTCGATGCGCGCGACGTCCTCACCGCGATTCGTTTCGCGGACGTTGCCGCTGAACAGGACGACGGCGCCGCAGGTCGGGTGCTCGACGCGCCGGCGCAGCGCCTCCAGGTCGAGGGGCTCGCGCGCCAGCTCGAAGACGCCGCGCTCGACGTCCGCGCCCTCGCCGCCCGAGACCGGCGGAAGCAGCGCGAGCTCGTGCCCCGCCTCCAGCGCCGTGTCGTCGTCGACGTAGCGCTCGCCCAGCACCCCCGACACGTGCGCCAGGCTGCCGAGCTCCGGGTAGCGCCGCTCGAGCTCACGCTTGAGCGCGCCCACGGTCAGCGTTTCGGGGAGCCCGTCGATGACGAGCTCCCCGGTTCCGGCCCGCTCACGCAGACCGGCGAAGAACAGGATCCGCAACTCCATCGCGCGGCGCCGCGGCGAGCGGCGCTCAGAACGGCGTGTCGTCGACCTCGAGGTACTCGGGCTGCGCGGCGTACCCGCCGCCGCCACCGCCGCCGCCTTGGGGCTGCTGGCTGTAGCCGCCGCCGCCGTCACTGCGCTGCTCGTAGCCGCCGCCGCCACCGGCGCCACCGGCGCCGGCTCCGCCGCCACCGACGAACTCCCAGTTGTCACCGACCACGTACAGCTTCGAGCGCTTGCCGCCGTCGTTCTTGTCCTCCCAGGTGTCGAGGCGCAGGCTGCCCTCGATGAAGGCGGGCTTGCCCTTCTGGTGGTACTTCTGGAAGGCCTCGCCGCGCTTGCCGAAGATCGTCACGTCGACGAACGTCGGCTCCTCGCGCCACTCACCGGTCTGCGAGTCCTTGAAGCGCCGGTTGATCGCCAGGCCGAACTTGCAGATGGCCATGTTGGCCTGCGTGAAACGGAGTTCGGGGTCCCGCGTGAGGTTCCCCATCAGAATGACCTTGTTGAAATTCGCCATCGTTCTCTCGTCGTGTTCGGCTCTTGGTTTCGGCGCCCGCTTGGGACGTGGGAAGGGCGCCTGCGAGGCCGCAGTCTAGCTTCCTCGGAGGCTCGAGCCCAGGCCCGCACTCGAGCCTCCAGCCGGCTCCCAGCGCGCGGTGGACTTGGCCCGGAGCCGCCAGTAGAGTCCGATTTCGACCGCGCAGCGGTCCCTCGCCCCACCGACGCCCCCGAGCTCCCCGCCATGACGGCCGCCTCCCCCTCCCAGGCCCCCACCCCCGGGC
>CAYGST010000478.1:0-4222 GCA_964352415.1 uncultured Planctomycetaceae bacterium
TTCTGTACCGGATCAAATACGATGGCTATTTGCAGCGCGAGCAGCGGCAGGTCGTCGTACGGATCGGCGTCCGCGTCGTCGACGTGGCGCTCTGCGAGCGCGAGGACGCGCAGCCCGTCCAGCGCGAGCGCCTCTCCATCGGCCAGGAAGCCCGCTCGCGCGTCGGCGTCGAGCGGCACGTCGCTGCCGTCGGCGGCGCGCACGTGCTGGCAGCGCTCGAGCACCGCCTCAGCCGCGCCCTTCACGGCCACGCGCAGGCTTCCGCTTCTCCGGCCGGCCTCTGCGCTGCCCGCAGCCACGGCGTGCAGCGTCGCCATGCGCCTTGTCTTGGAGTCGAACGCGACCTCCCGGAGCCGCGGCGCACGTGCCACCAGCTCGTCCGTCCCCAGGCCCACCGCGGCCGCCAGGCGCAGGAGTGCCAGCTCCGTTGGGTCGCCGAGGTCCTGCGCGTCGCCAGCGGACAGTCTCGCGTTGCTGCACAGGGTCCCCACCTCCAGCGCCGCGCGCAGGCCCGCGTGCTCCCGGAGCTCCACGCCGTCCGCTGCCTCGACCTCTCCGCGGAACCCGTGCGCGAGCACGCGGCGCACGGCCATGCGGTTCTCCGTCAACGTGCCCGTCTTGTCGGTGAAGATGACCGTGGTCGCGCCCAGGGTCTCGACCGCGGCGAGGCGCTGGATCAACGCGGAGCGCTTCGCCATGCGCCACATCCCCCGCGCCAATGCGAGCGTCGCGACCACCGGCAGACCCTCGGGGATCGCCGCCACGGCGAGCGCGATCCCCGTCTCGATCATCAGGAGCGTCTCCTTGCCCGCCAGGACCCCGAGGCCGCTGGTGAGCGCGGCGACGACGACCGTCACGGCGATCAGGCGCCGTCCGAGCGCGTCGAGGCGCTCCTCCAAAGGCGTCGCCGACTTGTCGGCTCCCTGAACGAGCTCGGAGATGCGCCCGAGCTCCGTCCCCATGCCCGTTCGGGCGACGAGCCCGCGCGCGCTGCCGCGCGTCAGCGAGGTTCCCTTGAACAGCATCGACGTACGCTCGGCCAGCGGAGCGCCCTCCGCCGTGGCGGACGCGCTCTTCTCGACCGGGACCGACTCACCCGTCAACGCGGACTCATCGGCCTCGACGTTGGCCGCCTCGGCAATGCGCAGGTCCGCCGTCACCACGTCCCCCGCCTCCAGCACGACCACGTCACCGGGAACGAGCTCGCTCGCGGCAACTTCCCGCTCCTCTCCGTCGCGCAGCACCCGCGAGCGAACGCTACCGAGCCGGCGGAGAGCCTCCATGGAGCGCGTCGCGCGCAGCTCGGTGACGAACCCGATCAGGGCGTTCACCGTGAGCACCGAGAGGATCGCGGCGCCGTCGAGGACATCCCCGAAGGCAAAGGAGAGCGCGGCCGCCGCGGCCAGCAGAGCGACGATCCAGCTCGCGAACTGGTGCACCAGCAACCGCCAGAGCGAAGCGGGCTTAACCTTCCGAAGCTGGTTCGGGCCGTGCAGCGCCAGACGCTCGCGGACCGTCGCCTGCGTGAGCCCGTGGCCGAGATCCACTCCCAGCGCACCGGCGACTTCGCGGGGCGATTGTGCCCACGGGGACGTGAGACCCCCGGGGTCCGGGGCCGGGTGGAGCGCTTGCATCGGGAGACCTGACCCTACCCCGTTGGTGCGCTCCGAGCGAGCGGGTCAGACGCTATGGAGGCCCAGCCCCGCCAGGCTGGAACGTGGCTCTACGAGATCGTGAGACGATCGCTGGCCACAGCGGGCTGGAACAGGTCCAGCACGCGATCCTGAAGCCTCAAAGCTATGCCCGGAGGAACTGAGCCATGAGCGATGCTACCGGTAGGACCCTGTACGTGGGGATCGATGCGCACCAGAACTCCCTCTCGGTCGCGGTGCTGCCCGACGGTGCAGAACGCCCCGAGCGTGCCCAGAAGATCCCGAACGAGCCGAGGAGCATCCTGCGCCTCTTCTCGAAGCTGATGGAGCGCGGGGTGGTGCGCGCCACCTATGAAGCGGGCTGCACGGGATTCGTGCTGTGGCGTCAACTGACGCCACTTGGGATCGACTGCCTGGTGGCCGCGCCGAGCAGGATTCCGGTGCTGCCGGGTGAGCGCCGGAAGACGGATCGACTGGACGCGGAGCGCCTGGCCGTGTTCCTGCGCGGCGGTCAGCTGACACGCGTGACCCCGCCGAGCCCGGAGACCGAAGCGCTCCGAACTCTCACGCGCACCCGCGACAAGGCGCGCAGGGACGTCCTGTCGGCGAAGCACTACGTCAGCAAGCTGCTCTTGAATCGCGGCGTGATCTACAGGGGGCCGCGCCAGCTCTGGAGCCAAGAGCACCGCTCGTGGCTGCGGAAGGTGGAGATGCCGTGCGACGCAGACCAGGACATGCTGGAGTTCAAGCGCGACTGCCTGGCGCAACGCGAGTCCGAGCTCGAGCGTCTCGATGAACGGATCGAGAAGCGAGCTGCTCGCGCGGACGTGGACTTGCCTGTCCGCTGCCTCAAGGCCTACCGCGGAGTCGGGACCCTGATCGCGCTGAACCTGGTCGCGGAGCTCGGCGATGTCCGGCGTTTCCCGAGCAAGTCCGCGGTCGCTGCCTACGTGGGGCTGGTGCCGAGCGAGCGCTCTTCCGGCGCGAAGGTGCAGCGCGGTGGCATCACGAGGGCCGGGAGCGCGCATATGCGAAGGCTGCTCGTGCAGTCGTCGCAGCACTACCTGAACTGGAGAAAGGAGTCGAAGGGGCTGCGCGAGCGGCGTGCGTCGGTACCGGAAGCCGTGCGTGAATACGCGAAGGCGACCGAGCGGCGCCTCGTGAAGCGGTAAAGAAGACTCGCAGTGACCAAGCACACGAACGTCGCCAAGACGGCGATCGCTCGAGAACTCGTCGGCCACCTCTGGGCGTCCATCCACCCGGACTTCGGGCTGAAGAGCTGACGGAACCTGGGGGCTGAGCCGGGTGGTCAGAGACGAGAAGAGAGTCCTCGATAGGACTGTGTGCCACGGCCCGCCGTGTGCACGAACTTCAGACTGAAGGCCTCGCGACGGAACAAGCCAAATGCGGGCTCGATCCGCGGATATCAGACTGACCGCCGTCGCTTCCGTAGGCCACCTGGCGCTGCCCCCGCCATCCAATGAGACTGTCCGCGGCACGCCGTGCCGCGGACAGGATCTCTAGTGCCTGCTTGACGGATGGGCCTCCATATCAGTCCTCGATCGCGGCGCGCCACTCGCCGCGCTCGAGGGCCAAGAGCTCCGCCTCGAAGCGCGCGACCGCTTCGGAGCGCAGGCGCTCGCAGTCCGCCAGATCCGCCGGGAACGCCAGGCGTTCGAGCAGCGCGCGCGCCTCGTCCGGGAGGTCGCGATCGAGGTAGCGCAGGCCGAAGTCGAAGCGCTCGGGGGCGTGACGCAGGCGCAGCAGCTCGACCAGGGGAACGAGCGCAAAGCGCTGGTAGAAGCCCGCCGCTTCGGCCGCGAAGCCGCGCGCTACCGCCCGCGTGACGAGCGGCTGGAACAGCGGAAATGTCGTCCGCAGGGTCTCGACGCGGGCAACCAGGCGCGCGCCGTGCGCAGCGCGATCCGGCGCGGGCACGTCGAGCCACCCGGCGCGGTCGACGACGACCACGGGCGTTCCGTGGCGCTCGCGTTCGAGCAAGCGACGCTCGGGGGGCGTGCTGGCGGGGACCACCGCGAAGTCGACGACGTGGTGCGGGTCGGTCTGCGCGAGCCGCAGGAACTCCTGATGGAAGCCGTGCCAGCTCGGCTGCGGGATGCGATGGACGAGCTCGATCGGGGCGAGCTCCTCCAGCACCTCGTGCAGGCGATCGAAGGCTCGTTCGACGTCCTCGTCGTCGACGACGACCTGGAAGTCCACGTCGGAGAGCGCGTCGGTGCGGCCGGTCGCGTCGCTCCCGCCGAGCCAGGCCGCGTGCACCCAGGGCTCGCCGGCGAAGCGCTCCGAGAGGTGACGGACGAGGCGCTCACGGGAAATCCAAGCGGTGGTCATCCCGACGGTCTAGCGCCTGCGCTCCGCCTGCGCCACGCCGCGCCTCGGCTCTGACTCAGCCTTGACGGTCCGGGGGGCGCGCGCGGCGGCGAATTCCGACAGCACCCGGGCGCGCCTCCGTTACGCTCCGACGCCGGGAACAAGCCTCCCTCCGGGGCGTACCAGTGACGATGACCGACACCACACTCCCGCCCTACACACCCCCGATCGACACCGTC
>CAYGST010000479.1:0-4208 GCA_964352415.1 uncultured Planctomycetaceae bacterium
CCGTCGGCGCGTTGAGCCTGAAAGAGAGCGCCGGATTGATCGCGGCCGCGCAGGTCTTCCTCGGCTGCGACACGGGACCGCTGCACATCGCGGTCGCCGTCGGTACGCCGGTCGTCGCGCTCTTCGGCGCCGCCGACCCCGCACGAACCGGCCCCTTCGGCCAGCCGGGCTCCGTGCTCTACGAAGGCGCCCCGTGCGCTCCCTGTCGCAAGCGCCACTGCTTCGTCGACGGGCACCCGTGCATGACGAACCTCGAGGTCGAGCGTGTCGTGGACGCCGCCCTGCGCGCGGCGGGCGACGTACCGCGCTAGCTCGCCGGGCCGGTGTCCTCGCGTGACCTCCGAGTGTCCTCGGACGGGAACGGCGGAGGCGAATGGAGGCGAATGGAGGCCGCGGGAGGCCTCGCAGGGGGGCCTTCGGGGAGGTACGCGGCTTGCTCCGCGTCATGCCGCCCGGCTGCCACGCTCGCGGAAGATCCTCCTCCCCGCGGGCCGCTGGCGCGAGCGGCGCCCCACGAGACGTGCAGCTCCGGGCAGAATGGAACGAACGGCACGGACCCCGGCCGCGCTCCTGTCCCCGACCACAGGAGGTCTCCCATGAAGCACGTCATCCACTCCCTCTCCCTCGCGTCCCTCGCCCTGGGCGCGAGCTGCCACTCCGGCCACGACGACTCCAATCAGCCGAACGTCATCGGCGGAGGGGGCAGCAGCCCCTACCTCGAGGTCGAGATCAACGACGACGCCTGGAACGCGAACTGGGTCGGCGAGATCCGCGCCGGCGACTTCCTCCCGATCGAGGGCTTCATCACCGAGTGCTGCCCCGATGCCTACGACGGCTTCTCCTTCTTCACCTACGAAGCCGTGCGACTGCGCATGACGCTGTTCGAGTCGCAGCCCGGAGCGGACCTCGACTTCGCCATCTACATCCCCGAGATCGACGCGGTCGTCGCGGCCTACGAGACGGACAACCACCCCGAGTTCGGCGTGTTCGACTTCGTCGGTCCAGGCGAGTTCCACATCGTCGTGCGCTCGTTCAGCGGTGACTCGAACTATCGCCTCGAGGTCGACGTCCGGCCCCTGCCGTTCGCGCTGACGAACGACCCCGGGACGCCCGACGCCTCACCCAGTCCGTTCAGCCTGGAGGCCTTCGCGGACTACGCCAAGTCGTGGTCCGAGCCTTCCCTGCGCGTCGCGCCGCTGCTCCCCGAGCTCGAGCTCGAAGCAGAACCCGAAGCGCAGGCGCTCGACGCGCAGCGGTCCTTCGACGACGGCGACTGAGCCATTTTTTCCACACGGACGCGCCACGGCGAGCCCCGCCCCCCGCCACGGGGGGCGGGGCTCGCTTCGCAAGGGGGGCTCCCGACCGGCGGCCGGGACCTGGGATAGCTTTGATTGGAGTTCTTCCCATCACGAGTCGTATCCCTCGCCGCAGCGCCCCCGCGCGCCTCTTCGCCGCCCTCCTGCTCTTGGGCGCGGCGTCCTGCCAGGTGGCTCCGCCCCCCGCCCGGGTCGACGGTCCGGCGGGCCGGGTGCGCGCCGCGCACCGAGCGGAGGCCGAGGCCATTCGCGAGGTCTTCGAGGACCTCGGACCGCGCATCGCCGCGCTCCTGCCCGACGCGGACTCCCGCGCCGAGGAGGTCTGGGTGCAGGCCAAGCCGGGCCTCTACCGCTACTCCGGAACCTCCTACGCGGAGGCCGACGGCTTCTGGAGCGAGACCCACCGCCGGATCCACCTGCGCCAGGACGCGGAGAGCCTCCCGCGCACGCTCGCCCACGAGCTCGTGCACGCCTCGCTCGGCTCGAGCTGGTCCGCCCTTCCGGGGACGCTCGAAGAGGGGCTCTGCGACGTGGTCTCCGTGCTGCTCTGCCCGGGCGACGCCATCGAGATGCGCACGGGGCGGCTCTCGGCCGCGGCCTTCGCCACCGGGGGCTTGGAGCTCGAGGTCGAGCTCTACCTGCCGCCGAGCGCCGCCGACGGCGCGCTGCAGGTCGGATCCTTGACGCGCATGCGGCTGCAGGGCCCGGTCGCCCCGAGCTTCGATCCGGAGGACGTCTTCGCCGTCGAGGCCGGGCTCTCCACGACCCAGCTGCCGACGAACGACAAGAAGGCGCTCTACGGCCTGTCGTACCTCGTCGTGCATCGCATCGTCGATCGCGTGGGCTTCGTCGGGCTGCACCAGCTGTGCGTCAGCGCGACCGCAGCCGGGTACGACGAGGTGCCCACGGCATGGCTGCTCGACGCCGCGGGGCTCTCCCGCGCCGGGCGCCGCGAGTGGAGGGCAGCGCTCCAGCAGGAGATCGGCATCGACGAGCTCACGACGCTCGTGCGCCTCTACCCCGATCTCTTGGTCGACTCGGCTGCGCGCTTCCTCGGACGCCAGACGCAGCTCGAGGGCGCCCGCGACGGAGCCGCCCCCGTGTCGGCCTGCGTGCGCGTCACGGGCGCCGCGACCCAGCTCTCCCTCGACCTCGACGTCGGGCCGGACGGCCTGCGACGCGCGGCCGTCGCGGGGATCGCGGAAACGCCCGAACGACCGGAATAGGCCCCCCCCAGAGGCGTCCGAGGCCCCATGCTCAAGTGGATCAGCCTTGGACTGGGACTCATCGGCCTCGTGGCAGGAACCGGCGCGCTCTTCGGGGACGCGGACGAAGGCGCCGGAGCTCGCCTCAGCCGCCACGGGAACGGCGCGCCGAAGGAGAGCACATTCTTCGTCGACGGCCTCCGGGACGGACCGACGACGCGCTGGTACGCCGACGGCACGCTGCGCGCCGAGGGCGTCTTCGAGCGCGGCGAGATGGTCGGCGACTGGATCTGGTACGGACCGGATGGCGAGGTCGATCGCGCGCGGAGCGGCGAGTACCGGGACGGCGAGCGGCTCGCCGCAGCCCCGGGAACACCCGAGACAGACGGCGGCGTCTAGTCATCGCGCTCGAGCGCCGGCATCGGCGAACGAACGAGGAGGAGAGTGGGATCGAAGGAAGCGAGCGGAGTTCGGCCCTGGGTCGGACTCCGCTCGACTCTGCTACAGCGAGTCGCGGCGCCCCGGGCGCCCCACCGACGGTTCAGTCGTCCCGCGTGTAGCGGTACACCCCGCGCTGGCCCGCCGTCTCCTCGACGGCGAGTCGCAGCCCGTCGATCTCGAGGTCGTCGAGTTTCTTCGGCAGCAGATCCAGCAGCGTGCGTCCCAGGAACGCGGCGAGGTTCTCGGTGCTCGTGTTGTTGACCGGCAGCACGAGCGTGTCGGCGGTCGGGATCACGTAGCGTCGCTCCCGGTACGTGACCTCGACGGCGTCCTCCGCGTCGAGCGGCGTCACCCGCAGCTCGTGGTGCTCTCCAGGGAGCAGGAGCCGCTCGTTGAGGCCGCGCAGGAGCTCCCGAACGATCGGCTTGATCTTCTGGAAGTCGATCACCAGCCCGAAGCGCGAGAGGCGCGCGTCGACCTCGAGGAAGACGCGGTAGTTGTGGCCGTGCAGCCTCTCCGCGCTTCCGTCGGGGAAGATCAGGAAGTGCGCGGCGGAGAACTTGAAGGCCTCCTTCTCCAGCTCGATCGACCAGCGTTCCATGGGCGGCGGAGGGTAGCCGGGCGAACCGGACACGGAAACCCTCCCCGCCGGTTTACCGGGCCCTGGGGCGGCCGTAGGCTCCGCAGCCATGGATCCGGGAACGAAGAGCGTCCACGTCCCGCAGCTCGGGATGGACTTCGAGATCCTGGCGGATGACACGATCATCGGCCCGGCGATCGCACGCGGTGCGTGGGAGGAGCACGAGACGGCCCTCTTCCGCGCCCACCTCGAGCCGGGCTGCCAGGTGCTCGACCTCGGCGCCAACGTCGGCTGGTTCGCCGTCCAGGCGATCCGCGCCGGCTGCGAGGTCCACGCCTTCGAGCCCGTGCCCTTCATCGCGGACGTCGCGCAGGCGAACATCGAGCGCGCCAACGTCCTCGGCCCGGGGCGCGGCGTCCTGCACCGCGCGGCCGCCGGCGCCGAGCGCGGCACGGCGCGCATCGCGCTCGCCGCGAAGAACCACGGCGACAACCGCGTGCTCGACTCGGACGCGGCGCTGCCCGAGGACATGACCGAGGCAGAGAGCCTCGAGATCCGGATCGAGCGCGTCGACGACCACGTCAGCGGCGCGACGCGCGTGATCAAGATCGACACGCAGGGCTCGGAGTGGCTCGCGTCGAGGAGTTTCCTGGCGCCCTGCAGCGC
>CAYGST010000480.1:0-4204 GCA_964352415.1 uncultured Planctomycetaceae bacterium
TCCGCGGCCGGCCGAGCTCCTCATCGAAGAAGGGTTCGATCCACCCGCGCACGCGGTGACCTTCGCGCAGGGCGACCTCGACGAGGCCGCCCGCGGACGTGGCGCCCGCCCTCGACGAACCGTAGCAGCCGCGTTCACAGATCGCCGCGACGTGAACCTCGTCCTGGATCGCGCGCGCGTCGAGCGCACGATCGACACGGCCCTCCAGCTCGCCGCGCCACACGCCCCGCTGCACGACGGCCTCTCCCCACGGCATGGGGCGGCGTTCGGCCGCGACGGGGTTCGCGGCGGCGAGCGCGAAGCGCACGGGCGTGTCGGGGTGCGCGCAGCGCGCGACGAGGCTGAGCGTCCGCAGCTCCTGCGCCTGAATCAGGTCTTCGAGGTCGATCTCATGGCGCTCGGCGCGCTCCACGGCGAACGAGAGACGGAGCCGCACGGGGTAGGGCGTCTCGAGGTCGTACTCGAAGGGGACGGGCCCGTCGCCGCGCCGGTAGTCGGTCGTCGCGGCGAATCCGTAGGCGGTCGCGCCGAGGGCCGGTCCGTGCAGCACGAGCGAGGACCGCGGCGCCTCGCCATCCTTCTCGATCGGCCTCGCGATCACCTGGTCGGCGACGCCGGGGTCCGTGCGCACGACGAGCTCGAACTGCGGCTCGAGGACGAACTGGCGCGATCCGGGGTTCGTGCGGCCGGGCCAGTGGCCTGGTGCGCGCACCTCGAGCCGCGGGTCTTCGTGCTGGTTCCAGCGTCCGTACTCGTCGAGCCGATGCTCGACCCACGGTTCGTCGCCGCTGCGCAGCTCGACCACCTGGAGCGGAAAGCCGAGGCTGGAGCGGGCGGAGAAGCTGCGGGCCCCCGGCAGGGCGCGGCGGTCCTCGGCGCCGAGCGGGAGGGCGCCGACGTCGAATGCGTCACCCTCGGCGTCGCTCGATGGACCCAGAAGGGCGCCGACCGCCTCCGCCCCGGCGCGGAGCGCCGGGAAGAGAAACATCAGGGTGACGAGCGCGAGCCCGACCCCGGTCAGAACGAAGAAGTGACGCACGCGAAGGATCCGGGACAGGGTCTGGGATCAGCGGATGGTGAGCCGCTCGAGGTCACGCGTATAGGGCACGGAGCCGCCGAAGGCGTTCGGCTCCTCGGCCGGTTCGAGCCCCGCGCTCCACCAGAGCGACGTCGCGTCGCTCGGGACGTTCAGCTCCACCTCCCACTCGGTGCCGACGCGGCGGCGCTCGATCGCGTACGTGTAGCAGGACAGGCCACGCCAGGTCCAGCCCAACAGGACGCGGGAACCGCCCCCGTACGGGAAGGCAGCGCAGGAGAGGCGCAGCGTCGTCGACCGCGTGGGCCGACGCAGGAACTCGCCGCTCGTGCCGCGCTCGAACGCGATCGGTCGGCCGTCGTTGCGCAGGATGAACGCCTCGACATCGTCGTAGCGCGCACGGGAGCGCTTCGACATGAAGGAGCGGCTCGGCAGGCAGAACAGCAACAGGCGGCCATCCTTCATGATGGCGCTCTCGAGAATCGTCGAGTCGAGATCGGCCGCCCGCAGCGCCTCGAGCTCGACGTCTTCGGGGGCGAGGCCGTGCCCCGACGCGAGCACGAACTGTGGCTCCCGCACGCGGAGCTGGAACGTGTGCACTGGGCTCAGGGAGACGGGATCCGTGGTCAGCCAGACGTGCTTGCTGTGGTAGCCGGGGACCGAGACCTGCAGGCGGAGTCGCCTGGGGAGCGTGCGGGGTTCGAACACCGGCCCGAGGCCGCGCCCGGGGAGCGCCAGCTCGAAGTAGCCCTTCCGGTCGATCGGCACCTCGACCGTCGAGCTCCACGAGGGGTCCCAGTCCGGATTGCGCCGTCCCTGCTCGTTCGTGAAGCCGCAGTGGATGAGGGCCGACCCCTGGAACAGGGTGTCGAGGGGCGGGATCAAGAGGCGTCCGACGATGACGTGGCCCGGGGCCAGCTCGAGCTCGACGTTCCGGTCTTCGGAGCCCTGGACAACCTGCACGCGGTCGTGGCACCCGCGACCACAGCGAGCGTGCACGAAGACGGCCTCGCGGATGGAGGTCACGGTGAGTGGGGTGCCGACGCGGCCCTCGATCTCGCCGCGCCACTCGCCACGCTTCACGCGGACATGGCCCCAGGGCAGGGTGCGCCGCTCGACCGCGGGGGGGATCTCGGGCGTGATCGTCAGACGCAGGATCTCCTCGGGGTGTGCGCAGCGGGCGACGACCCGCAGCTCGCGCATCGACTCCGGCGGCACGAGCTCCTCGAGGTCGAGCTCGTGGCGTTCGTCGCCCGTGACCGAGAGAGCGAGCTGGATCGAGACGGGGTAGGGCGTCTCGAGGGCGTAGGTGACGCGGGCCGGAAGGTCGCCCGCGCGCTCGTCGGTCGTGCCCGCGATGCCGAGGGAGGCGCCGCCGTTCGAGGCGCCGAACTCGAACTGGGACGGGTCCGCGTCGGCGGGAGACTCGCCCGACTCGCGCAGCACGAGCGCGTCGGCGAGGCCCGGCGGTGTGCGCAGGACCAGCGCGAACTGTGGCTCGAGGACGAACTCACGGGTGCCGGGGTTCGCACGGGCGGGCCAGTGACCGGGAGCCCGAACCTCGAGGGTCGGATTGACGCGCTGCGACCACTGGCCGGAGCCGTCGAGGCGTTGCTCGACCCACGGCTCGCCGCCGCTGCGCAGCTCGACCACCTGCAGCGGGAAGCCGAGGCTCGAGCGAGCCGTGAAGGTCAGCGCGCCCGGGAGGGCGAGGCGGTCCGCGCCGGCGGGAGGGAGCGCTGCGACCTTCACGGCGGGGGCGTCGCGCTCGCTCGAAGGGCCGAGCAGCGCTCCGACCGCCTCCGCGCCGGCGCGCAGCGCCGGGAACAGGAACATCAGGGTGACGAGCGCGAGCCCGATCCCGGTCACGACGAAGAAGTGGCGAGCCAAGAGAACCTCCCGCGGCCGATCGACCGCGTTCGCCGTCCCTATCCGCGGAGTCGGGCGGCGTTACTCGAAGCCTAGCATTCGTCCGCCCTGGTAGACGGCGAAGCTGGCGATCCATGCCAGGCCCGTCATGTAGGCGAACAGGAAGACGGTCCAGCCCCAGCTCTTCGTCTCGCGATAGACGGCCGCGAGGGTGCTCATGCACTGGCAGGCGAGGGCGAAGAAGACCATCAGGGAGAGGCCCACGAGCGGCGTGTAAACGCGCCGGCCGTCGGGGTAGCGCTCGTCCCGCAGCTTGTCCCGCAGGCTCGTGGACTCCTCGTCGACCTCGCCGCCGACGCCGTAGACGACGCCCATCGTGCTGACGAAAACCTCGCGCGCGGCGAAGGCGCCGATCAGGCCGACGCCCATCTTCCAGTCGTAGCCGAGCGGCTCGATGACCGGTTCGATCGCGTGACCGAGCCGCGCGCCGTAGCTCTGCTGGAGCTGCGCACCCGACTCCGCTACATCGAGGGTGGCGAGCTGCTCCTCGAGAGCAGGGCCGGTGAGCTCGGCCTCCGCCGTGGCCCGGCGCGTTTGGAACTCGGCGCTGACCCCTTCGCTGTTCGGGAAGGACAGGAGGACCCAGAGCGCGATCGTGCAGACGAGGATCACGCCGCCGGCCTCGCGCAGGAACAGCGAACCGCGGCTCCACATCATCCGCAGCACGCTGCCGAGCTGCGGCACGCGGTACGGCGGCAGCTCGAGGATCAGCGGAACGCTCGGCCCCTTGAAGAGCGTGCGTCCGAGCACCCCGGCCGCGATCAGCGCGACGGCGGTGCTGAACACGTACATCGCGATCATGAGCAGCGACGGCACCGGGACGAAGCCCATCACGGTCGCGTCGGGATCGAACAGCGCCGCGATGATGAGCGTGTAGACCGGCAGTCGCGCGGAGCAGCTCATGAACGGCACGACCATCATCGTGATCATGCGATCCCGCCGGCGCTCCATCGTGCGCGTCGCCATGATGGCGGGGATCGCGCAGGCGTAGCCGGAGAGCATCGGGACGAAGGCGCGGCCGTGCAGTCCGAGCGCACGCATCACGCGGTCCATCAGGAACGCGACGCGCGCCATGTAACCGCTGTCCTCCATCAGCCCGACGAAGAGGAAGAGCAGCAGGATCTGGGGCAGGAAGACGACGACGCCGCCGACGCCGGCGATCAGGCCTTCGGTCACGAAGTCGCGGAAGAGGCCCTCGGGCAGCGTGGCGATGACCTGTTCGCCCACGAGTCCGAACAC
>CAYGST010000481.1:0-4203 GCA_964352415.1 uncultured Planctomycetaceae bacterium
CTCCCAAACCAGCTCGAGCTGGGGGGGCGCCCTCGGCGGGGCGGGGGACGGCTCAAGGCTCTCGTGGCCGAGGTGCTCCAGGATCCGCATGATCGTCTGGTGCGGGGTGATCGCCGGTCGCGCGCACGCGCCACCTCGCCGGCACCCTCGCACCGCTCCCGATCGACCGCCTAGTCGACCACGTCGCGCACGTCGCCGAGGTCGTGGGGATCGACCACGTCGGCCTCGGCTCGGACTTCGACGGCATCGTCACGACGGTCGAGGGCCTGGAGGACGCCTCGGGGTACGGCGCGCTGGTCGAGGCGCTGCGGGCGCGGGGCTTCGACGAGGCGGAGGTGGCGGCGGTGATGGGCGGGAACCTCGAGCGGGTGCTGCTCGGGTGCTTGCCCGAGGAGTGAGTCGGCCTCGTGAGCTCGTCCAGATCGAGCCCGGGCAGAGTGCGGCCTACCGTCTGCGGAATGCGCTACGTTGGGCCGATGAAGGAACTCTTGATGGTCGTTGTCGGGGCTTTCGTCGGGGGAGTCGTGGGGAGCTCACGAAGCACGCCGATCACCGAGGTCGAGAGGCTGGAGGTCCGTGACGCGAACGGGGCGGTCGCCGTTGCGCTCTCGACTCGCGACGGCTTCGGCGTCATGGAGTTCATGGGGTCGTCCGGCGAGCCACTCCTGCGCCTGGGGGTCCGCCGGGCCCCGGAGGAACGCGGGGGGTCCGAGTCCCAGCCCTCCGATGAGGCGTTCCTCGAGATCCTGGGGCAAGACACCGATGTTTCCCTACCTCTCGCGATCGCCGGCGGCAGCCAGGGGGCTTCGCTGCACCTGTCCACGCCCGATGGGACGAGCGCTCGTCTCCTTGCCCGTGAGGGCATGGCGTCCCTGTTCATGGAGAGCCTCGAGCCCGGTATGGCAGGGCGCGTCGGTGCGAATGTTGGTCTCACAGCCACCTATGCGCTTCCGCGGGAAGCGCAGGTGCGCGCCACCACCCTGCACATGGAGAGCTGGGAAGATGCGGTGGACGACGATGGGACGGACGTCGAGGGTGTGATTCGTGCGTACACCACGAGCCATGGCATCACCGGCGCCCTGATGGACCAGGTTGGCGAGTGCGAGGTGGCACTGGAGCTGGACGAAAGTGGGGTTCGGTTGACGGGATTGGAATCCCTGAAGAAGGACTGAGACAAAGCCCCCGGATCAACTCATCGAAGACGGTGCAGCTTGTGTCGCCTCATCGCTGTCCGGGACACCATGTACAAGAACGGCCCCGGCTCGTGGGTTCCGAGTCGTTGCATCTTCAACAAGTGGCGCGTGAAGATCTCGGCGGCTTCCGGCCCGGAGGCGCGGCGCGAGGTGAGGACGAACATCTTGGCGCCCGATGCGACGACGGCCTGCAGCTCGAGCGGATTGTGGCGAATGCGAAGGTCGCTGGTGAGCACGACCCAGCCGCGTTCAGCAACTTCGATGATCCAGTCCTCGTCGCGTGTGTCTTGAGGGAACTCGTCGTCGTGAACGACGACTCGAGTTCTGCGCTCCGCAGGGCGCTTGCGATCAAGTGCTTGCCGAGCGATCGGTCGACGAAGAACGTGACCGACTCAGGCGGCACGACCCGGCTGCTCGAATCGGATCGCGTCCTCGATCAGGCCGGGATCGACCTCGAAGTCCGCCGCGAGCTCTTCGATCTGCTCTCCCGCGGAGAAGCGACTCATGATGGCGGCTGTCGGGACTCCGACTTCACGCAGGCAAGGGCGCCCGAACTGCATCCTCGGATCGATCACGACGGCCTGGCGGTCGAGCTCGACTCGAGTCGTGGTGAACGGGAACAGCCTCGAGAGGCGGCCGTCTTGATCGAATTCGATCCGCTGCAAGCACTGCGCGACGAGGCCCATCTCGATCTGGCCCCCTTGTGAGGCGTTGAGGAGACTGGCGCCCTCGCGAACGAGGAGGTCTCGACCATCGGTGAGCATTGGTTTCGTCGCCAGGGGGTGGTCCTTCCCTAGCTCGTCCTCCAGGAATGACATGGCCATGCGCACCTTTTGGAGCGTCAGCTTGTATTCGCGCCGAATGGCCGCCAGCACGTGGAGTTCGACTAGGTTGCGAAACGAGAGGGACTCGCTCTTCGGGTCGTCGAGGCGGATGACGGGGTCGAACCCTCGCCGGCTCCCGCTGGCACTCTCATTTCGGCCCCGCACCCAGTTGCGCGCGGTCGATGCCGGGAGGCCGATCATGCGCGCTGCATCCGAGGCGGTGTAGGCGGGGAGCCGGGTGGGGTCGTGGCTTCCGTAGATCGCGATCTCGTTCTTGTTCACCATCTCGGCTCCATGGGCTTCGTGCGACCAGGATCGTAGCGCTGCCCCCCCGTCGGCGTCGATCCGCAAAGTCGGCTACCGGCGACTCCCATGGAGACAGGACGATCTCCGCGACAGCCGGTTTCGGACTTCCCTGGATTGGTTCCTGGTCGGGTGTGAGTGACGGACGCTCTGTCCGTGCGATCGCTCTGGAACTAGAGTTCTTGGAAAAGGCGTGACCCCTCTGCGCCGCGCTCGTCTGAACCCTGCTCCGCGAGACACTGAAACAGGAGGCGAGCATGCAATGGGACTTCACGGACGTGGCCGAGACGGAGGACTTCGCGTCCCTGCCGCAGGCCTGGTACACGGTAAAGATCGAAGAGGTGCGCGAAGGGCGCACGCGGGACGGGGGTTCGCGGTGGGGGCTGAAGCTCGTCGTCGCGGATGGGCGCTACGCCGGGCGGGTGGCCGCTTGGGACGGGCTGGTCTGGTCGGAGCGCGGCTCGCCGCGGGCGAAGCGCTTGCTGGAAGCGCTCGGCTTCGAGGTGACCGGCTCGATCGAGCTCGAACCCCATGAGCTGCTGGGGCGCCAGTTCGACGTCGAGCTCGTGCTCGAGGAGTGGGAGAACCCGATGACCGGGCGACGTCAGCGCCGCAACACGGTGCCCTACGACGGCTTCCTGCCCGAGGGGCGTGCGCAGGAGCGCGAGAGTCAGGCGTCCCGGGGCGCGCCGATGACGGTGAACGAGCGAGGGGGCGCGCAGCCGCCGGCGGACGACACGCCCTGGTGACGTGCCGCCGGCTGTCCCCTCGCCGGTCCGAACCCCGGGGGCGGCCACCTCGCGGGCATGGGCGCTGCGGGTAGCCATCCCGCGGGCGGTGACCTCGAGCATGGGCGGGGCGTGACGGTGGCACGGCTTCACGTCGAGGGTCGTGTTTCGTCTCGCTATCTGGCGCATCGCCGGTCCTGTAGCCTTCCGGGGTGAAGCAATCGACGTCGTGCAGGTGGAGTGACCATGAGTAGAGTTCCCGAGGGTAAGCCGACCGAGGCGCATGGGGGAGCGGCGGAGTCTCCCGGTAACTCCGTGCTCCGCTTCCTCGAGAAGAAGGTCGGGGAGGCGCCCCACGTGAACCTGCGGGACGAGGACTCGGCGACGGTCTCCGCGCCGGTCATCGACCCGAGCTCGAAGGAGAAGCTCTCCGTCCCGCAGGGGCGCGGGAACTACCAGCTCATGGGCGAGATCGCCCGCGGCGGGATGGGCGTCGTGCTCAAGGGCCACGACACCGACCTCGGGCGCGACATCGCGGTCAAGGTGCTCGACAAGCGTCTGTGCGAACGCATGGACGTCGTGCAGCGCTTCGTCGAGGAGGCGCAGATCGGCGGCCAGCTCCAGCACCCGGGTATCGTGCCCGTGTACGAGCTCGGCCTGATGGAGGACGAGCGGCCCTACTTCACGATGAAGCTCGTGAAGGGGCGGACGCTGGCGGCGCTCATCGCCCAGCGCGAGACGGCGGCCGACAACCGCGGGCGCCTGGTCGACATCTTCGAGTCCATCTGCCAGACGATGGCCTATGCGCACTCGCGCGGGGTGATCCACCGCGACCTCAAGCCCGCCAACATCATGGTCGGCGCCTTCGGCGAGGTGCAGGTCGTGGACTGGGGGCTCGCGAAGGTGCTCGTGCGCGGCGGGACGGCGGACGAGGAGCGCTCGCGCGAGTCGCAGCCTGCGCGAACCATCCTCGAGACGGTGCGCAGCGACGGGACGAGCGGCAGCTCGCACTCGCTCGTCGGCTCGGTGCTCGGCACGCCCGCCTACATGCCGCCCGAGCAGGCGGCTGGACGAGTGCACAAGCTCGACGAGCGCTCGGACGTCTTCGCGCTCGGCGCGATCCTGTGCGAGATCCTGACGGGCGCGCCGCCCTAC
>CAYGST010000482.1:0-4200 GCA_964352415.1 uncultured Planctomycetaceae bacterium
GTCTTCCTGCTCATCATCTTCTTCATGGTCATCACCGACATGACCCAGCAGGACCTCGAAGAGCTCCAGCTGCCGGTCGCGATCAACGCCACGGCCGACAAGCCGAAGCCGGACGAGTTCCGACCGGTGGTCAACATCAAGGTCGACGGCTCGATCTGGGTGAAGCGGGTCATGTACTTCGACCCGGAGAACCCGGACGACTACAAGGAGCTGCGCGGCTTCCTGACCGACGTCGCCGCAAAGATGAAGAAGGAGGAGGGGGGCGTTCTGCCCGACGAATCCCTACTCATTCGCGCGGACATGAACACCCCGTTCAAGTACGTGCAGAAGGTGATGGAGCAGTGCGGCTACAAGGGCATCCAGATCTGGAAGGTCCAGCTGGCCGCTTCCGAGGCTACCAAGGACGACGACAAGAAGTAGAACGCCATGACCTCTCAGCTTCAGAAACTGTCCGAGGAAGAGAGCAAGCTCGAGATGACGGCGATGATCGACGTCACCTTCCTGCTGCTGATCTTCTTCATGTGCACCCTCAAGTTCAAAACCCTCGAGGGCAAGCTCGCGGCCTACCTGCCCAAGGATGTCGGCGTGAACAGCTCGGACGACCCGCCGATCGAAAAGGTCGAGGTCACTCTGCGAGTCATCAACGAGGGCACCAAGTACAAGCCGGTGCGCGCGAATGAGTCGCTGTCGGAGCTGTGGGACGGCAAGCCCGGCTCGCGTTACGTTTACGGGCCCGATCGCGTCATCGAGTACGCCATCGGTCCGCGCAAGACACGCGACCTGGAGGAGATCCAGCGCGTCCTGACCCAGACGCACCTGGCGGACGAGGAGCGTCCCGCGACGATCGACGCCCGCCCGGGCACGGTCTACGAGGACGTGGTTCACGTGCTCGACGCAGCGATGAACGCGGAGTTCAAGGAAGTGACCTTCGTCGGCTCCTACGAGAAGTGATCGACCGCCGCCCGAACGGAGCGCTCCCCCGCCCCGCTCGGGCCGCTCACCGCTGACGGTGACGTGAGGACCGGGGGACGGCGCGCGCGGCCACTCGCCCGCGCGCCGTCCCCCGGGCCCGTTTCAAGGGGGCATCCAACGTGCCCCGCAGGTCCGCTCCAGAAGCGCACCAGAACGCGCCTAAGTCGTTGTTCCACGTGCACTTGATTCTGAAGCTCACCTTTGACCGAGCCCCCATGGGCCTGGTATCTTCCCCCGCTCAATTCAGACCTCTCACCCCATCACGCGCGACGTGACGGAAGCGAGAGGAGAGGCACCGCCCCGCGTGGATCCGGCGCCGACCGCAGCTGCCAGGTTTCCGGTTGCCCGCTCGTCCCGCGTGGATACAGCAGGCTCTCCGTCGACCACCCCCCTGTCCTCCACAACCGCATCTCGAGAGATCCCTGCTCCCTCATGAGGAACCTCGACTCGATCCAGAGCCTGCTCGGGCGCCCGTCCATCCTGACGACGACGTTCGTCTCCGCTCTGTTCTGCGCGGCGTGCGTCAGCGCGCCCGACATGACAGCCGACGACAACGCGGCTTGGGAACCCGACCCGGCCGATCCGGCCAACTCGGCGCTCCCGAACGGCGTTCCCGTCGAAGCGGCCGCCCAGGACGCGCAGGACGTCGGCGCGATGCTGGCCGAGGACGCGCGCCTGCTCGAACTGAAAGAGCAGCGCCGCGCGTTCCTGGTGGATCAACACCTGACCAACGCCAAGGGCCTCCGCGATCGACTGCGCCTGCGCGACTCCCGCGAAGAGCTGCTCGCCGCCCTCTCCCTCGATCCGGACAACCTCCCCGCCAAGAAGGCGCTGGAGGAGGTCAACGCCCTGCTCGGTGAGAGCTACGACGCGACGGCCACCACCGTCACGCAAACGCTCCGCGGCACGATGGAGGTCAAGGCGCAGCAGCTGCGCGCCGAGGCCAATGACCTGCTGCGCGAAGGCAAGCTGTTCCTCGCCAAGGGCGAGTACGACGCCGCCATCGGTTCGCTCAGCATCGCCCAGCAGACCGTTCAGTACACCCCGTACGCGATCGACTGGCGCGGCATCGACACGCAGATCAACGACCTGCTGACGCGCGCCAAGAGCGAGCGTTCGAGCGCCGAAGAGGCCGCCCTCATGACGAAGCAGCGCGATGCCTACCAGGCGCTGCAGTCCCGCGAGGTCGAGGACTCCGCGCGCCGCCAGGCCGTCGTCGACAACATGCTCACCCAGGCGATCGACGCGTTCGACGAAGGGAACTACGAGGACGCGATGTACTACGCAGACCAGGCTCTGCGTCAGGACCCGCGCAACGCGAAGGCCGAGGAGATCCGCGAGAGCTCCTTCAAGGCCGGCCTCGAGCAGACCAAGCTCGACTACGTGGCCTCCAAGCGCGAGCAGTACAAGCGCTGGAAGGAAGAGCTCGAGACCTACAAGATCGCCTGGTCGGACAACATCACCCTGCCCGATCCGGATGACTGGCGCGCGATGACCGAGCTGCGCGCCAAGCGCAAGGGGCTCCAGTTCGACCGTGAGAGCACGCCCGCCGAGATCGAGCTCCGCGCCCGCCTCAAGGAGACGCTGATCAAGCTCCCCCCTGTCGAGGACGAGGAGAGCATCCGCGCGCTGGTCGACCTGATCCGCATCATGACCGGCCTGCCGCTGGTCGTGGATCCCGCCGCCTACAACGCGGTCATCGACGAGGGCGTCCTCTTCAACTTCAACCTCGAGAACGAGGTCACGGTGCACCAGGCGCTCAACCTGATCACCGACGACGCCGGCGAAGAGGTCACCTGGATCATCAAGCACGACGCCGTGCTCGTGACGACGAAGGAGAAGGCCCGCGGTGAGCCCACCGTGCAGCACCACGACGTCCAGGACCTCGTGTTCGGCCTGACCGACTTCATGGGCCCGCGCATCAACCGCATCCGTCTGCTCGACGAGCTCGAGGACGAGGATGGCGGCGGACCGTTCGGCTACATCGGCGAGGCCGTCAAGCTGATCAACCCGGATGACCTGGCCACGATGATCCAGGAGAACGTCGAGCCCAGCGCGTGGGAAGACGGCGCGACCATCGAGAGCTACGAGGGTCACATCATCGTCGTCCAGACGCCCGAGGTTCAGCGCAAGATCCACGCCTTCCTCGAGGACCTGCGCAACTTCAGCTCTTCGATGGTGACGATCGAGACGAAGTTCATGACGGTCGGCGACAACTGGATCCAGGAGATCGGCGTCGATTTCCGCGGTCTGGACACCAACCCGCTGACGGACCTCACGAACGGCCTCGAGGACATGGCCTCCCGCGGCCTCGACAACGGCGGCACGGGCTCGGAAGGCTCGAACGCTGCCGGCGCTCCCTCCTCCGGCTTCTACTACGACGACGAGGGCGACGGCGACTACCGCGGCCGCACGGAGAACTACTTCAACAGTGACCTGGGCGAATCGCTGAGCAACATCGGCGGCATGACGTTCCAGTACACGCTGCTGAACGACCTCGAGCTCTCGATGATCCTGCGGGCCGTCGAGAAGAGCGAGGAGCTCCAGCTGATCAACGACCAGGTCGTCTCGGTGAACAACACCCAGCGCGCCTACGTCACGATCCTGAACCAGCGCGCCTTCATCCAGGACTTCGACGTGGAGGTCGCGACCTTCCAGGCGGTGGCCGACCCGCAGATCAACGTCCTCAGCGAGGGTGTGGTCCTCGACGTCCGTCCGACGATTCACCACAACCGTCGCTATGTGACCCTCGAGGTCCAGCCGACGGTGGCCAGCGTGGTCAACGTTCGCCGCTACTCGACGACCCTGGGTGGTAACACCTCCCCCGTCGAGTTCGAGCTCCCCGAGCTCGAGGTGCAGAGCGTGTTCACGACGGCGCAGATCCCGGACGGTGGCTCGATCCTCCTCGGTGGTCTGACCGACATCCGAAACGTGGAGCGCCGCGCGGAAGTGCCGTGGCTCGCGCAGGTCCCGCTGGTCGGCTTCTTCTTCAAGCAAGAGGGCTACAGCGACGAGAACCAGTCCCTGATCATCCTGATCACGGCGACGATCACGGACGTCCGCGAGGAAGTCGCGAAGATCGAGGCGAACTACTAGTTCGACCGAGGTTCGCGAGTCCCACTGAGGACGCAGAGACAAGGCGGCCCGCTCTTCGAGCGGGCCGCCTTCTTTCGTGCGGGGGGAGCGTTCTGCGGCGATGGCTGGACGGTCCGGGCGGTCGGGGCGCTT
>CAYGST010000483.1:0-4200 GCA_964352415.1 uncultured Planctomycetaceae bacterium
GCACGCGGCCCTCGTCCTTGCGATCCTTGCGCGCGTAGCCGTAGTACGGCATCACGGCTGTGATGCGCCCGGCGCTCGCGCGCCGCAGCGTGTCGATCAGGAGCAAGAGCTCGATCCAGTTGTCGTTCACCGGCGGGCAGGTCGGCTGCAGGATGAAGCAGTCGCTCCCCCGCAGGTCGACGTTGACCTTGATGTCGATCTCGCCGTCGGGGAACCGCCCCACGTGCGCGTTCGCGAGCGGGATGTCGAGCTCCTCCGACACCGCCTTCGAGAGCGCCGGGTTCGCCTGCCCCGAGATGAGAGTGATCTTGTCGCTGAAGGTGGCCACGCGTTCGTTCCTCGACTTGGGTCCTCGGAGAGTGATTAGGCGCCCTGCCCCTTCTTGGCGGCGGCTTTGCGCTGCGCGACGCTTGCGGCGCCCGCGACGTGCCTGGCGGGGATGCCCGCCCAGACCTCGTTCTCGCCGACCTTGGCCGTGCGCGTGACGACGGAGTTCGCTCCCGTCGTCGCGCCCGGGCCGATCGTGTTCGGCGCGACGATCGTCGTCCCACTGCCGATGAAGGCGCCGTCGCCGATGTGGGCGTCGCCGAGGTACGAGAGGTGCTTGGCCTTCGTACGTCGCCCCAGGGTCGTGTTCTTGCTCTCCGTGAAGTTGCCGACCTCGGCGCCGTCGGAGAGAACGGTGCCTACGCGCAGGTGCGTGAACGGGCCGACCTCGCAGTCCTCGCCGATCGTCACGCCGGCGCGAATCACGGTGCACGGCAGAATTCGCGTCCCGCTGCCGATCGTCACTCCGGCGTCGATGTAGGTGCTCGCGGGGTCCTCGATACGAACGCCGTTCGCGAGGTGCTCCTCGAGCAAGCGCACCTGAAGGGCCCAGCGGGCCTCCGCGAGCTGCAGCAGCGTGTTGACGCCGAGCGCTTCGTCCGCGTCGTCGAGCTCGTGGGCAGCGACGGGCTCCCCCGCCGCGACGAACATGGCGGGGACGTCGGTGAGGTAGTACTCGCCCTGGGCGTTGTCGTTCGTGAGCTGCGGCAGCCGCTCCAGCAGCTTCGCCGCGGGGAAGGCGTACACGCCGAGGTTGACCTCGCCGATCGAGCGCTGCTCGTCGGTCGCGTCCTTGTGCTCGACGATGGCCTGGAACTCGCCGTCCGCGCCGCGCTCGATGCGCCCGAGGCCGGTGGGGTCGTCGGGCCAGGCGGTCAGCATCGCCATCGCGTCGGCGCCGGCGGCGTCGCGCACGGCGAGCAGCGCCTGCAGGCTCTCGGGGCGCAGCACCGGCATGTCGCCATAGAGAACGACGACGGTCCCGGCCTGCGGATCGATCGCGGGCGCCGCGCACTGCAGCGCGTGACCGGTCCCGTTCTGCGGCTCCTGGCGGACGAACTCGATGCGCTCCGCGGCGGGATGACACGCGAGCGCGCTCTGCACCTCGTCCCCACCGTGCCCGACGACGACGACGATCTTCTTCGGATCGAGCGTCAGCGCCTGGTCGATCACCCAGCCCACCATCGAGCGTCCACACAGCTCGTGCAGGACCTTCGGCAGCGCGCTCTTCATGCGCGTGCCCTGGCCTGCGGCGAGGAGGACGACGGTGCCGGCTCGGTTCATGGGGGGGAAAAAAGGGTGCGGACGCGCGCGCGGCGGATCCGGAGACGTAGCGGGTCCCCGACCTCCGCCAGCTCGGGCCGGGGATCGGGGAGCTCTCCCGAGAAAAATGGGCCGAGAGCGTACTCGCGCCCCCCGCCCGGCGTCAACGGGCGAGGCACGGTCCCGGGCCCGCCGCTCGGGATCCCTGCCGGCCCCCGAACCCGCTCAGGAGGACCGATCGAGGCCAGCGGTGAGCCGCCGGCGGAGCAGCTCGGCGGGGACGCACTCGTGCAGCCGGAACTCCCAGGAGTCCAGGAGCGCGGGATCGAACGCCTCGCGGCGGGCCGGCTCGAAGCCCAGGTCCAAGAAGAACCGCCCGGCCCCCATCGTCAAGAGCACGAGCTCCGCCGCCCCCGCGGCCAGGGCCTCGGCCGCGATGCGCTCGACCAGCGCCCGACCGACGCCCCGGCCACGCGCCGTCTCGTGGACCGCGAGCGACCGCAGGAGCCCCGCCGTTCCATGGCGCTCCAGTCCCGCGCAGCCGAGGGGCTCCAGGGCCCGGGCCCCCGGCTCCGAAGCGCTCCCGGGATCGCCCCCGACCTCCCGGACGACGTAGAGCCGCGCGCTGCCGTCGTCCAGGTGCTGAGTGGGCAGGCCCGCCGCCTCCAGCAGGCCACGGATCCCGGCCAGATCCGTGCTGCCGGCCGGTTCGACCCGCACCACTGCGCCCGTCACTCGGTGGCTCCGCCGCGGCGCGGCAGCCACAGCTCGCCGAGCACCAGCAGCGCCAGCACGGCGTTCGCGACCATCCAGAGCGTGCCCCCACCGGCGATCAGCACGACGAAGCCCACGGAGTCGCGCGCCAGGAGCCAGCTCCCGAGGTCGGCCAGCAGCCCCGCGCCCGACGCCACGGCGCACAGCCCGACGAGCCTCGATCCGAAGCGCGTCGCGAGCGCCAGGGCGAGCAGCACGATCGACAGGCTGCCCATCCCGAGGGCGTGCGTGTGCGCCGAGGCGATCACGATCTCGGGGTCCTGCGGCGCGACGTCGCGCGAAACGGCGAGCGCCTCGACCTCGTCGAAGTACTCGAGCGGCAGGCGCTCGCCGACGCCGTTGCCCTCGGTCGCGCCCGAGGCGTGACACTGCAGGCAGTTCGCGTCGACGATCTCCGCTGGCGCGCTGTCGCCGAGCTCGAGCGAGTCGTAGCCGCCGGCGAGGTCACCGGAGGCGAGCCAGTCGAGCAGGACCTGGCGCTCCGCGTCGCCGAGCTCCTCGGGGTGGCCGCTCTCGAGCGCAACGGCGAGCGGCGCCTCGGTGCGAATGCCGTGGTAGACGCCGACGACGTCGTCGTAGCTGAAGCCGTCGGTCCCGTCGCGCCCCTCGTGGTGCTGCACGAGGTGCGTCGCCGAGTAGAGCAGCCCGCCGAAGAGGACGAGCACCAGCAGCGAGAGTCCGAGGCGAACGCCGAGGGCGAGATCGCGCAGTCGAAAGGGCAGCATGGGCTCAGAGTCTGTGAAGGAGTCGCTCGCGCTTCTCGGCGCGTCGCGATCGTGTCCCGACAGGGCGCCCTGCGGGCGCAACGCCGGCCGTTTCGGAGGAGGGGCAACGCAGCTCGGGGCACGAGCGAGGCGTGCCGAGGAGTGTGATGGATTTCTTCACAGGCGCTCAGCGCAGCTCGAGGTCTTCGGCGGCGATCGCGACCTCGTCGCCGCTAGTCGTCGCGCGCGCAGCTGCGATGGCGACCACGGTCGAGCGGTGCGCGGCCTCCGCGCCGCAGGCGGGCGCTTCGCCCTCCCCGATGGACTTCACGAAGTCCGCCAGTCCGTGGTAGAGCGGCGTCTCGAGCAGGCCGACTCCGTCCTTCAGCTTGCCCTGCGCCGCGAGCTTGGTCGCGTCGGCGATCAGCGTGATGCCCTCGTCGTTGTGGAAGTTCTGGCGGTTGGCGTAGACCTCCCAGCCCTGCGTCGGCGCGTCGGCCTCCTTGAACATCCAGCCGTGGGTCCAGGCCAGCTTGAAGCTCGCCATCGAGCCCTTGTAGACCTCGTAGCGTCCGTCGTAGGAGTTGCCGAGGGTCGACGCCCACTGCATCCGCAGGCCGTCGTCGTAGCCGAGCTCGCAGGTGACCGTGTCCGCGACCTTGCGGCCGTCGTCGTGGACGCGAACGCTGCCGGCCCCGCGCACGCTCGTCGGGTAGACGCCGAGGAACCACGAGAAGGCGTCGAACTGATGACTGCCGAGCTCGCCGGGCAGGCCGAGGCTGACTTCCTCGTCGAGGCGCCAGTTGAGCAGCGCTTCCCGCGCGGGATCCGGCGACGCGACGCGCCAGGAGGACTTCTCGTCGTCCTGCGCACGCAAGTAGGCCAGGTCCCGCAGCGTGCCCGAAACGAAGAACGTGCGCGCCAGGCGATAGACGGGGTTCGAGCGCGCGAGGAAGCCCGCGGCGAAGACCTTGTCCGACGCGCGCGCGGCCTTCGCGATCGCCGCCGAGTCCTCGACCGACGCGGCGAGCGGCGCCTCGCAGTAGACGTGCTTGCCCACCGCGAGCGCGGCGACAGCGGCGTCCCGGTGCAGGTGCGTCGGCGTCGCGACGAGGACCGCCTCGACGTCGGC
>CAYGST010000484.1:0-4198 GCA_964352415.1 uncultured Planctomycetaceae bacterium
CTCTCACGCCGCTCTGGCGACTCTACGCCGACGGCTGCCGCTGCGACCGCGACACGGGAGCGGCGATCCGGAGCGCCGGCTTCGCGCAGGTCGAGCTCGAGGCGTTCGAGGCACCGCGCGGCTTCGCGCCGAGCTGGATCCGGCCGCACGTCGCCGGGACCGCAACGGCCTAGTCGCCCCGGATCCGAAGTTCGTGAGCACCAGGTCGCCAGCGGGTGGCGACGACGCCTACTCGCCCTTGGGCTCGAGCTCCGAGCGCACGTCCGCCGGCAGCTTCGCGAGGTCTGCCTTCCACGAGTCGAGCTGGAGGGTGGCTGCGTTGAAGAGTTCGAAGCTCTTGTCGCGAGCCCCGTCCAGGAAGGCGCACTCGGCCGCGACGACGGCGAGGTCCTGACGGGAGATCGTCACGCTCGCTCGCACCGTGTCCCCGGACAGCACGGCGACGCCGAGCTCGCCGCCGGGCCGGTTCCACATCCCGAGCGGCCGGAGGATCGCGTGGTCGAGCTCGCTCGCGCGCAGGTGCTCCTCCGCCTTGGCCTTCCACCGGATCACGTTGCGCAGGTGATCGCTCGCCTGCTTCAAGGGGTTGCGGGTCCCCACCGAGGAGATGACGACCATGCGCTTGGCGCCGGCGCGCAGGCCGCGGTCGCAGAGCTCGCGCACCCCGCCGTAGTCGACGAGCTCCGGCGAGTTGGACGGGTCCGCCCAGCTCTTCGAGCCCGCGGCGAACACGATCCGATCGACGCCCTCCGCGATGCCCTCGAGCGTGTCCGGCGCCGTGAAGTCACCCTGCGCCCACTGAACGCGCGGCTCGCCCTCCCGCGCCTTCTCCGGGTGGCGCGTCAGGCCGCGCACGGCGTGGCCGCCCGCGAGCAGGTGCTGGACCACGAAGCGCCCGATGCTGCCGGTCGCGCCCGCGACGAGCACCATCTCGGGAGCGCGGGGCGCAGGCTCCTGGCCAAGGCCGCGAGTCGCCGCCGCCGCGAGGAGTGAGCTGGTACCGAGGAGGAGATCGCGTCGATTCATGGGTTCTGGTTGGAGTCGCGGCCCGCTGCGGCGGGAGCGTGAGCTCCCCCCGAACCGGGCCGCGGTTCGCTGGCTTCGAAGGTGATGGCGCTACTTCTTCTCGGTGTAGTGCAGCTCCATCATCTTGAACTCCTCACCCTTCGGCGTGGAGTCGAACATGGCCATGGTCCAGCCGCCGTCCTCGTGCGGCGCGATGGTGCTGCGGCTCGGGCGACCCCCCGGCGTCAGCACGTCCTTCATCGTGCCGGTGTACTGGATCGTGCCGTCGTCACCCATCTTGCCGCGCGAGAGCCACGGCCAGGTGCTCATGCTGTCCAGCCAGATCGAGACGTGCTCGCCAGCGAGGTTGTCGTAGCCCTGGATGAGCACGCCGTGGAAGGGCTGGCCCATGAAGCTGCTCTCGTACTCCTCCATCAAGAAGCGGCCCCCGAGGAGCGACTTGCGCGTGGACGTGGCCGTGCTCGGCATCGCCGGCGCCTCGGGGCCCATCCAGTACTCGCCGGCGACCTCGAAGGTGCCCGCGGTCTCCTGGAGGGTCTTGTGGGGCTCACCGACCGCGCCCGCCGCGATCATGTCCGTCATGAACTTCGGGTTGGCCATGGGGTCCTCGCCGTAGTCCTTCCACTTCACGTCCTGCGCGCTCATCTGGTCCTGGGCGACCATGCCGCCGAAGAGGGCGAGAACGACGAATCCGATGTCGACTTTCATGTCTTTGATGTCCTGGGTTGCCGGAGGCGCGCTCCCTATCGCACCGCCGAGAGTGGGTTCTCCTCCGAGCCGCCCCTCAGGGGGAGCGCTCACGGAGAAGAGGATAGCCGAGCCCGGAGGTTCGGCCCCTGCCGGGCCGGATCCGGCCCGGACAGGGTCGAAGTGCACCGAGGGCGTGGGAGCATGAAGCAATCCCCTGGAATTCCGGACCTTCCCCTTGCGGGGTCGGGGCCACCTGCGAGCATGGTTATGCAACTTCCTTTTCGGCGCCCAAGGAACGGCGCACTCTTGGGGTAAATCACCCGAGATCGACCTCCGCGGACACGCTGCGGACTCCCGTCAGGACCCCACCATGCGCCAGCACCTCTCGAACGCCGCCCGGACCCTGCTCGTCGCCACGAGCCTGTGCGCCGGCCTGGCTCCGGCCGAGCAGAACGTTCCGGGCACCCTGCTCGTCTTCCCCGAGTTCGACAACCGCGCCGGCGTCACCAACGTCCTGACGGTGACGAACCTGAGCCACGACCAGAGCATCAAGGTCGAGTTCGTCTACATCGGACGCCGGATCAACGGAGACGTCGAGATCCCGTGCAGTGAGTTCAACCGCACGGAGACCCTCACGCCGAAGGACCAGTTCACGTTCCTGACCAAGGAGCACAACCCGGAGCTCGAGCAGGGCTACGTCTACGCGTTCGCCAAGGACGTCCTGACGAACGAGCCCGTCGCCTTCGATCACCTGGTCGGCAGCGCGCTCAAGGTCGACACGATCTTCGTCCTCGACTACGGCGTCAACCCGATGGTCTTCCAGGCCGGCGAGGGGCTGAACGAGCTCGACCCGACGGACCTGGACGGCGACGGCCTGCGGGACATGAACGGCCTCGAGTACGGACAGGCGCCCGATCGCGTCGTGGTCCCCCGCTTCTTCGGGCAGGGCTTCTTCAACGTCTCGTACCTGCACCTGATCGGGCTCTCCGGCACGCAGTTCGACACGACGCTCGACTTCCTCGTCTACAACGACAACGAAGAGGTCTTCTCCACCGAGTACACCTTCCGGTGCTGGGACCGCGTGTGGCTCGGGGACATCTCGGCCATCTTCGACAACCTGTACCTGCAGAGCTTCACCAACCACGACCCCAACGAGATCTTCGGCGCGCCGCAGCTCGAGTCGGGCTGGATGGAGATCGACGGCGGCGTCGCGAGCTCGACCACGACGAGCATCGACGACCCGGCCTTCCTGGCGTTCATGACCGAAGGCGTCGAGACGCTGCAGATCGCGGACCTGCCGTTCACGATCGGCACGCAAGACAACGGTGACCTGCTCAGCCGCTCCATCGCGGGCGACCTGGGCCGCAAGTAGTCGCCGCGCAGCGCCGGCGAGCGCCGGCCCGAATCGAGGAGGAGCGCGGCCCGGCGGGGACGCGCTCCTCTCGCAGATCCAGGTCGCTTCGTTCCCAGGCCGTCGCGCACGGCCGGGGCTCTCAGCGTCGCGTGAACGCTCCCTCCCGTCCGAGTGCGCGCTCCAGCAGCGCGCAGAAGCGCGGGTAGGTCACCTCGGTCGAGTAGCGCTCGACGACGCACGCCCGCGCGGCCTCCGCGAGGTGCCGGTGCGCGCGCGGCGCGGCGAGCACCTCGAGGGCCTGCGCCGCCAGGCCCTCGACGTCGTCGAAGCCAGCGAGCCGCCCGGTCACGCCCGGCTCGACGACCTCGCGCACGGGCGCGGTGTCCGAGCCGAGCACGACGCAGCCGCAGGCCATCGCGTTCAGCAGCGACCAGGACAGGACGAACGGGACCGTCAGATAGACGTGCAGGTCGCTCGCGGAGAAGACGTCCACGAGCACATCGGGACTGACTGTGCCCAGGAAGTGCAGGTGAGGAATCTCAGGCTCCAGCGTCTGCATCACGTGCTCGCGGAAGCTCTTCGCACCGATGTGCCGCACGTCGTTGCCGTAGTGGGTTCGATCCCCGCCGACGACGAGGAAGCGCGTCTCCGGGCGCGCGGCAGCGATGCGCTGCGCGACCTTCACGAAGACGTCGAAGCCGCGCATCGCCTCCAGGCCGCGCGACACGAACGTGACGACGGGGGCGTCTTCGGGCAGCGTGACGCCTTCGATCACCGACGGCCGTGGACGCCGGCTCCACGTATCGACGTCGATCCCATCGTGCAGGACCTCGAGCTTCGAGTGCCAGTTCGAGGGAAACAGGTCCTGCTGCCACTGGGTCGGTACGTAGCCGGTCGCGCACTGCTGCAGGTCCATCAGGATCATCGCGTTACGCGCCTTCGACCGGAGGAAGTCGATCTCCCGCGGCGGGAACTCCGGTCGGAAGTCCATGTCCGAGCCATGGCCGCGGTACCAGTACTCGAACAGGTTCACGATCGGCGCGTCGAACAGCTCGCCGAGGAACGCCGTCGTCCCGAAGCCGCTGTGGCCGATGATCAGGTCGGGGTTCAGCCCCTCCGCGGCGCGAC
>CAYGST010000485.1:0-4198 GCA_964352415.1 uncultured Planctomycetaceae bacterium
GGACCCCGGTTGCCCCAAGACGACCTGCACGACCTCGCCGGTCGCGCCGGAGACGACGCGCACGCAGCCGGACTCCCAGCGCAGGCTCACGCGCGGAGAGGACAGGAGGGTCAGCGCACGCTCCAGCGCCAGCTCGTCCACGTCCGGGATCGAGGCGGGATCCACGCCGGGCCGCGGACCGAGCAGGTTGAAGTCGGCGTCCGCCAGCGCCAGATCGACGCGCCCGTCGCCGTCCACGTCGCCGAGCGGCGCCACCACGACGTACTTCGACCAGAGCTGCGGCAGGGGCAGCGTCCGTTCCACGCGAAAGCCCTCGGGCTGGCCGTCTGCGCGCTCGCCCGTGACGATCCGGAGCTCCGGTTGAAAGCGCTCGAACGAGGCCTGGGTATCGTACGAAGCGTCGAGCTGCGCGATCTCCGGCCGGCCGTCGCCCGACCAGTCGCCGATCGAGACGAACGGACCGCGCCGCGGCGGCAGGTCCCCGAGGAAGGCGCCCGTCACCGGCGAGAGCACGCGCGCCGGCGTGAGCGAGTCGAGGCAGGCGCCGACGCCGAGCTCGTCGCCGCGCTCGCCGCCCTGGTCACCGAGTCGCACGAGCCGCGCGCCGAAGCCGTGGCCCGGCGAGCCGCCGACGACGCGCAGCAGCTCGCTGCCGTCGGCGCCGCTGCGCACGCTGACGTAGCCTGGCCGGGTGGATCGCTTGACGAGCTGCGCGCTCAGCACGTCCTCGATCGGGTGGAACTCCCCGCCCTCGAGCTCGACCTCCATACCCTCGCTCGAGAACTGGCTCGCGCCGATCTCGAGTCCGGCGAGGAGGCTGGCCTCGAGCTTCGCCTGCGGCGCGCCGACCGCGTAGTCCGCGCGCCCGTCGCCGTTCACGTCGCCGACGAAGGTCACTTCGTAGCCGTAGCCGTCGAGGGCGGCGTCGCCGCGCGATTCGTGCAGCAGCGCCCCGTCGGCGCCCGAGATCAGGCGCACGTGACCGACGCGCGAGCCGTCCTCGCCGGCGCGCCACTCCCCCACGAGGACGTCGGGCGTCCCGTCGCCGTTCGCGTCGCCCCCGAGGTCCCAGCGGCGCCGCGCGCGCGCCGCGCCGCTGCCCTGGGTCGAGAGCGGCCCTTCGGCGAACTCGTGCAGGTGCACCAGCGTCTCGCCGGTCCGGGTCGAGACCAGCTCGAGACGCGCGGAGCGCCACGGCCGTGAGCGGTCCCCACCGCGTTCGACGACGAGGTCCGCCAGCCCGTCCCCGTCGAGGTCGGGCGCGACCCGCGCGCGGCCGGTGACGCCGGGCACGCGGAAGAGCGCGTCCGCGGGGCTGAGGACGCCTCGCTCCCAGCCCTGGGGCGTCGTGAGCGGAGCGAGGACGAGGAGCGGTGCGAGGAAGAGGTCCATGGCGGCGAGGCGTGGGCACGGGGCGGGGCGAGCGCTCGTCCAACCTACCAGACGAGCACGAGAGCGGCCGAACCGGACTCGGGGCCGAGGTTTCGCGGCGCGCGGGAGTACGCTCGACGCGCCCTCGGGCTCGCACCCGGGACAGCACGCTCGCACCCGCTCTCTTCCTCGGCCCGGACTGCCCATGTCCCGCTCCGCCCTCGTGTCCCTGTTCGCGCTGCTCGGCCTGACGCTCGTCGGAGGGCTGCTGCGCATGCGTGGCCTCGATCATCTCCTGCCGTCGCACGTCGAACCCGACGCGCACATCGTCGTGCAGGTGGATCTCATGGAGCGCGGCGTGGAGGCGCCCGAGCGCGACCCGAACTACGGCAAGTACCCGCACCTCGTCGCCTGGGCGACGCGCGCGCTCACGACGCGCGAGGCGTGGGACCTCGGGCGCGAGGCTCCGCTCGAGGAGCACCTCGCGCGCGCCGCGTCGCCGTACGTGCGCGTGCGCTGGGCCGTTGCGCTGCTGTCGCTCTTCGCCATCCCCGTGACGTACCGGCTCGCGCGCGTGTTCCTGACGCGGCCCGCGGCGCTGCTCGCGGCCAGCGCGGCGGTGACCAGCCTGCTCGCGCTCTGGTTCGCGGCGCAGGCGCGACCGCACGGCGCTGCCGTCGCCTTCCCAGCCCTCGCCGTGCTCGGCTGCCTGGCCATGCACCGGCGGCGTGATGCCGTGGGTTACGCGCTGGCCGGCGCGGGCTGCGGGCTGGCGATCGCTTCGTTGCAGAGCGGCGTCGCGACGCTGCTGCCGCTCGCGTTCACGCACCTCCTGGTGAGCCGCGACGCCTGGCGCCGCGGGCGGGGCGCCGCGCTGCGCGCCCAGCTCCCGCTGCTGCTGCCGCTCGGGCTCGTCGCGCTCGCGATCGTCGGCGGCTACCCGTTCCTGTTCGCCGGGCACCCGGCGGACGCTGGCGAGGTCGAGCTGAAGGGCACGACCGTGCACCAGGCTGGCCACCTGATCTTCCTCGAGCTGTTCAACGGGCGCGGCTTCGTCACGATGCTGTGGGAGCTCTGGTCCCACGACCCGGCGCTGTTCGTGGGCTGCCTGCTCGGACTCGGCGCGGCGCTCACCGTTCGCCTGCGAGGTGGCGCGCCTCTGTCCCGCGCCGGTCGCGTCGAGCTCTGGATCGTGCTCGCCTACGCCGTCCCCTACTTCGTCGTCATCGGCCTCTACCAGCGCAGCTACGAGCGCTTCCTGCTGCCGCTCTTGCCTTTTCTCGCGGTGCTCGGGGCGTACGGCCTGAGCGCGATCGTCGCGTGGGCGCGCAGGAGCGCCGGCGCGCGCGGCAGGCTTGCCGGAGCGTCCTTGCTCGTCGCGCTGTGGGTCGGCTATCCCGCGCTCGCTGCCGTCCGGCTCGGCAGCGCGCGCATCGCTCCGAGCACCCACGAGCGCGCCGCCGCGTGGGTCCTGGGGAACGACGCCGCGCGGACGAGCCCCGTGCTGCTGACTCCCTCGACCTGTCTGCCGCTGTTCCACGACACCGCGGGCCTCGAGGGCCGCGTGCAGATGCACCTGCGCGCGTCGCTCTGGCCCTACTACCAGCTGCGGACCTTCGGCGGCAACTCGCCCGAGCCAGAGGTCGAGCTCGCGTGGATGGACCTGCGCGGGAAGGCGGATCGCAAGCGGGCCCAGGCGCAGCCGGTGGCCTACCTCGATTCGCTCGGGGCCGAGCTCATCGCGCTCGAGGTCTACGTCGGCGGACGCAACCTGCCGCTGCTCGAGCGCCTGCGTGACGCGCTGCTCGCCCGCGGCGAGCTGCTGGTGCGCGTCTCGCCGGACCGCGATCCGGACCGCAGCGACCAGCCGATCGGCTATCAGGTCGAGACGATCCCCGAGCGCATCCACCGCAGCTGGCGGATCCTCCAGGCCGAGAGCGAGGGCCCGGTGATCGAGATCTATCGCTGGCCAGCCGACCGGTGAGGCGTGGTGCGCCGGCGCGCGCGCTGCTTCAGGACTCCATCAGGAAGCCGCCGATCACGGCCAGCACGACGAGGGGTCCGAGCACGAGGACCGCCGCGACGTTCCACTTCGAGTAGCGCGCGTTGGGGTCGTGCCCCGGATGCTCCCGCGCGTTGAAGCGATTGATCCGCCGCTGGACGGGTACGTACGCGAAGCAGCTGAGGAGCCCGACCGCCACCCAGCCCTCGTCCTCGATGTACGAGAAGACGAAGCAGACGATGTAGACGAGCCCGAGGACCAGCGACCACGCGAAGGCGCTCGGCTTCGAGCTCCCGGTGTGTCGGAAGACGTCCCAGAACAGGAGGAAGTTGAACAGCACCATCGTGATGAGCACCGACCTCCAGGCCGAGTTGAAGCGCTTGCCGTCCCTGATCCTGATGGACTCCCAGCAGTTCCACGCCCAGTACATCTGGTAGAGGCCCAGCGTGCAGATGGACAGAACGACCAGCTTGTTGCACGAGACGGGGAAGTAGGCCGGTCGGCTCGTCCGCGATTCGGTAGGTACGCTCGGTTCGGTGGGCTCGTCCATGACTCTCCGTTGGCACCTAGTGGATCGGTACGGACGGCGACCCGGCTGCGCGTGACGATAAGCGGTAGGACTGCACGCCGCGAGTGACTCTCGAGTCGGCGGATCCTCCCGCCTGCTCGAACCACCCACGCGGCCCGCGGGAACGTCGCGGGCTTCCGTCCGTCGTCGCGAAGCACGATCCGCTCGTCGACGAGTCGCAGCTCGGCGAACGCCTCGCGACGCCGCTGCGCGATCCGTGGTGGGCCCTCCAGGACTCGAACCTGGGACCTGGCCAT
>CAYGST010000486.1:0-4192 GCA_964352415.1 uncultured Planctomycetaceae bacterium
CGCGCGGCTGCGCCTCGCCGTGGAGCACGTCGACGCGCCCCTCACGGCCCGCGACGAGATCGCGGTGACGTTGACGAGCTTCCGCTGCACGAACTGCCACGTGCGAGGCGGCGTCGGCGCGCCCGACCCGGCCCTCGACGCCTACTTCACGACGACCGAGCCCGAGCTCGGCGACGCGGCGCGCGTCCCGCCGATCCTCGACGGCGTGGGCGGCAAGCTGAAGCGCGAGTGGCTCGAGCGCCTGCTCGCGGACGGAGGCGGCACGCGCACGGCGATGACGACGCGCATGCCGCGCTTCGGCTGGGAGAACGTCGGCGGGCTCGCCGCGCACCTCGCCGAGACCGACGCGCGCCCGCCGCGCGAGTACACCGACCCGCGCGGCGACGAGCGCGGCGAGCTGCGCGACGGTGGCCGCGCGCTGCTCGGCGACCGCGGCCTCGCCTGCATCACTTGCCACCAGTGGAACGGCCTCGAGGCGCTCGCCTTCCAGGGGCCGGACCTCGTCGGCACCTACGACCGCCTGCAGCCCGCGTGGTTCCACGACTTCCTGCTCGACCCAGAAGGCTTCACGCCCGGCATCGTCATGCCGGCGTCCTGGCCGGACGGCGTCGCGGTGCACACGGGGATCCTGGACGGCGATACGGAGCGGCAGCTCGAGGCGCTCTGGTTCACGCTCTCGCTCGGCACCTCGGCGCCCGAGCCCGACGGACTGCGGCGGCCGGACTGGACGATCGACGTCGAGGATGAGCCCGTCGTCTACCGCGGGCGCAGCCGCGTCGCGGGCTTCCGCGGCATCGCGGTCGGATTTCCCGAAGGGCTGCACTACGCCTTCGACGCGCAGAACGGTGCGCTGGCGGGCTTGTGGACCGGCGACTTCGTGCGCGTGAACTGGAACGGGCAGGGGGCGGGGGACTTCAGTCCGCGCGCGCCCTTCACGGCGTTGCCGCGTGACGTCGCGCTGCTCGATGCCGTGACGGCGCCCGAGCCGTGGCCGCTGCGACCGATCACGACCGAGGAGGCGCCGGTGAATCCGGACCCGACCTATCCGTCGCAGCACGGCTACCGGTTCCTCGGGTACCACCTCGACGAGGCCGGCGTGCCGACGCTGCGCTATCGGGTGGGCAGCGTGCGCGTCGAGGACCGCAGCGCGCCGGTCCCGCACCCGGGCGGCCTCGCGCTCGCGCGGACCTTGCGCTTCGAGGCCGAAGAGGCCACGACGCTCCAGCTGCGGATGGTCGACCCCGGCAGCCGCGACGTGATCCGCGTGACGGGCGGCGCGCGCAGCCTGACCGTGAAGGTCCTCGCCGAACAGGCGCGCAAGCGCTTCGACAGCGCGAGCGACTGGACCTCGGACGAGGCTGGCGATGGGATCCAGCGGATCGATGTCCCCGCCGGTGAGACGACCTGGACCCTGACCTACGTGCTGGAGCACGCCGAAGAACGATGATCCTCCTCGCCAGCCTGACCCTCGTCCTCGCCACGCTCCACCCCGAAGAGCTCGGCGCGCGCTGGGGGACCGAAGCGCGCGAACGCGAGTACTGGGAGCTCGTGCGCGTGCCCACCCCCGAGGGCCTCGTGCTGGAGGCGGGAGCCTTCGCCGCGCTCGCGGACGGTCGCGTCGCCGTCGGCACGCGCCACGGGGACGTCGTGATCCTCGATGGCGTCGACGACTCGCCGCCCGAGCCGACCCACACGGTCTTCGCGACCGGGCTCGACGAGATCTTCGGGCTGCAGCCGATCGAGGACGGCTTCCTGGTGACGCAGAGCTGCGAGCTGACGCGCGTCACCGACTCCCGCGGCGACGGCCGCGCAGACCGCTTCGACGCGCTCTCGAACGGCTGGGGCTACGAGAACTACCACGAGTACGCCTTCGGCTCCGAGCCCGACGCGCTCGGCAACGTCTACGTCGCGCTCGGGCTCTCGTACTCCTACCACTACCGCGCGCTCTTCCGCGGCTGGGTCCTGCAGGTGACGCCCGAGGGCGAGACGCTCCCGTTCGCCAGCGGCCTGCGCAGCCCGGGCGGCATCGGCCACGACGCGCACGGCCAGCTCTTCTACATCGAGAGCCAGGGGCCGTGGAACTCCTCGTGCAGCCTGAAGGCGCTGCGCAAGGACACCTTCCACGGCCACCCCGCGAGCCACGCGGGCTACGCCTTCGCGCCTGGCCTCGGCGACGCGCCCGCCGAGCCGAACTCCGGCGGGCGGCTGGTGGACGAGGCGGCGCGCATCCCCGAGCTCGCGCCCTACGCCGTCGTCTTCCCGTACATCCGCATGGGGCGCTCGATCACGGACTTCGCCGTCGACACGACCGGCGGCGCCTTCGGTCCGTTCGCGGGCCAGCTGTTCCTCGGCGACTTCAGCCTCAGCCTCGTGATGCGCGCGACGACCGAGGAGGTGAACGGCGTCTGGCAGGGCGCCTGCTACCCGTTCCGCGAGGGGCTCTCGACCGGCTTGCTCGACGTCGCCTTCACGCCCGAAGGGCGCCTGCTCGCCGGCGGTACGAACCGCGGCTGGCCCGTGCGCGGCACGGAGCCCTTCGCCCTCGAGCGCCTCGAGTGGACCGGCAAGACGCCGTTCGAGATGGAGCGCGTCACGATCACCCCCGACGGTTTCCGCATCGCGTTCACGCGCGAGGTGGACCGCGAGGCCGCCGCGGACCCGGCGCGCTACCGGCTCGCGACGTTCACCCACATCTACCACGGCGCCTACGGCGGCCCCGAGGTCGACCAGGGTGAGCCCGCGATCGTGAACATCGAGGTCGAGCGCGACGGCCGCGCCGTCGTGCTCTCGCTCGACAACGTGCAGCGCGGTCACGTGCACGAGTTCGACCTCGACGTGCCCGCCGCGAACGGCGAGGCGCTGCTGCATCGCCACGCGTTCTACACGGTCAACGAGGTGCCGCAGCGCTGAACGAGCGGCGGCGGTGCCGACGGAACGGCGCCGAAGGCTTGGGGCGCCGAGCCCACGCTGCGCGGGCGCCACGGCGGAGCCCGGGGCTACTCGACGAGCACGATCGGTGGCCGGGCGTCGTCCTCGAGCGGGACGCTGTGCTGCAGCGAGAGGCTGAGCGGCGCGCCGTCGCCCGCCCGCACCGCGACGGCGAGGGTGTGGCGCTCGGTCGGGCGCGCGAGCGCGAAACGCCAGGCGCTCGCCTCGTCCGCGAGCGACGCACCGAGCGCGCAGCGCGGCGCGTCGCTTCCGTCCAGGTCGAAGGTCACCTGGTCGAGCCCGCCGGGCAGCCCGAGCCCGCGCGCCTTGAGGTAGGCCTCCTTGAGCGTCCAGTAGCGGTAGAACGCCTCGAGCCGCTGGTCCTCAGGCAGCGCGGCGAGCGCCGCGTGCTCGTGCTCGGCGAACTGGCGGCGCGCAATCTCGAGGACGGGAGTGGAGCGCCCGTGGGCCTCGACGTCGACGCCGACGTCGCGCTCGAGCGCCACGGCGACCGCGACGAGCCCGCCGGTGTGCGCGAGATTGAAGCGCAGCGGGAGCGGCGACGTGCCCGGCACGAGCTCGGGGCGTCCTTCGGCGCTCGGCGTGAAGCGCCAGGCCTCCGGCGCCAGCGGCGCGTAGCGCGAGAGGCTCGTGCGCAAGAGAGCGCGCGCGGTCAGGGCAGCGAGGCGATCCTCGGGGCGGCGCAGGCGCTCGACGCGCGCGCGCTCGTCCTGCGTGAGCAGCGCTTCGCAGGCCGCGCGCTGCGCGGGCGAGTCGAGCTCTTCGGGGACGGCGAAGTGGACCTGCACGTCGCTGCAGGAGAGGGGGCTCGTCATGAACGTGTCAGGGTCGCGTCGCTGCGGGGTGGCGCAGCCGTGCGGGATCGCGCGGCCCCGACCGCGGCGCGCGGCGCAGCGCGGCGCCGGGTTGCGCTGCCGCTCGCATCGAAGGGCGTTCGCGGGCCGACCGGTCCCGGACGCGCGCGCGAGGCGAGTTCCGACCCGCTCGCCTGCGTCTGGGGAGGTTGTCGGGTCGAAGCACAGCTGTCAAACTCCGCCTGAACGCCGGGACGCGCTGCGCGCACCCGGGATCGTCGCTCCGCCGGCCCGAGAGGGCCGGTTCGCACTTGGCCCGCACCCGAACGCGCCCCCGCATGCTCTTCACCGCGCTCCTCCTCAGCTCCTCCCTCGCCCTGGTCGCGACACACGCTCCGGCGGACGCAGCGGTCGTTGCCAGCTCGCCGGCGCCCGCACCCGCGGCCGCG
>CAYGST010000487.1:0-4184 GCA_964352415.1 uncultured Planctomycetaceae bacterium
GATCATCGACTACAACCGCCAGAACCTCGACGGGACGCGGATCCCGAACGAGCGCGGACTGTCGGGCAGCGACTGCGACCGCATCGAGCGCACGGCGCTCGCGAACGGATGGCGCGTGATCCAGCTGCGTCACGGCAGCAAGCGCGAGGCCGCTTTCAAGAAGGCGGGCGGCGCCGATCTGCGCGCGGTGCTCACGGGTGGCATGACGGACTACGAGTTCCAGATGCTCGCGCTCAAGCGTGACCCGGCGCGCATCCGCAGCGTGTGGATCGAGCGCGCTCCGAAGGCGAACAAGCTCATCAATGGCTTCAGCGACGAGGAGGTCCTCGAGCTGATGCTCGACCTCGGTGGCCACGACTACGGGAAGGTCGTCGAGGCGCTGCGCGACTCGCGCAGCGGCGGCGACAGCCCGGTCATGCTGATCGCGCACACGCTCAAGGGTTGGGGACTCGAGTCGCTCGCGCACCCGGCCAACCACTCGACGCTGCCGAGCAAGAAGGAGGTCCAGGCGCTCGTCGAAGGCGAAGGTCTCGACTGGGAGCGCCCGTTCGAGTGCTTCGAGGAGGACAGCGAGGAGGGGCAGTTCCTGGCCGCTCGCCGCGAGATCTTCCGCGAGGCGTTCTACGAGGACGAAGCGCGCGTCGAGAAGAACCGCGAAGCCTCGCGTGCCGCGGTCGACTCCGTCGGCGGCATCCCGGACTCGTTCGACGTCGACATGAGCCTCTTCCCGATGGCTCACACGCAGTGGATGTGGGGGCAGATCGCGGCGAAGCTCGCGCGCATCGGCACCTACGGACTCGACAAGGTCGAGGACGCGCAGAAGAACCGCGCGCTGAGCGAGTTCGAGACGCGCTGGCAGCCGGCCGCGAAGTTCGTGATGACGATGTCCCCGGACGTCGGCTCGTCGACGAACATCTCGCCGTCGATGGACTGGAACGTCTACGGGCCGGTGGACGAGCGCAAGCTCGACCTCGAGAACCAGCTCGAGATCAACACGCGCCACCCCGAGCTGCTCACGACGACGGATCCGTGGACGCGCCACATCCGCTTCGAGATCGCCGAGGCCAACGCGATGAGCGCGGTCGGCACCTTCGGGATGATGGGCGCGCTGACCGGCTTGCCGTTCATCCCGATCATGACGGTGTACGACTTCTTCGTGAAGCGCGCCCTCGACCAGCTCTACTACAACGTCTACTGGGGCGCGGCCTTCATCATGATGGGCACGCCGTCGGGCGTGACGCTCTCGGCGGAGGGCGCGCAGCACAGCTGGAAGTCCGACATCCAGATGCCCAACCTGATCACCTGGGAGCCGTCCTTCGCCCTGGAGATGGACTGGATCCTGGCCGACGCGGTTCAGCGCCAGATGGCGCGGACGAACGGAGGCCGCAGCGGCGTGTACGTGCGAGGCGTGACGCGTGGTCTCGAGCAGAAGCTGATGCTCGAGCGCGTGCGTCGGCACGTCTCCAGCAAGGTCGAAGCGCCGACGACGCTCCTGCGTCCGACCGGCATCGAAGGCTGGGACTCGTCCGCTACGGAAGAGGGCGCGCTCGCGCCGCAGGACGACGTGACGCTGCTCGCGCGAATTCGCGAGCACTGCCTGCGCGGCGCCTGGACGCTCGTCGACTACCGCGGCTACGCGGGCTACGAGCCGGGCGACAACGTCCTGCAGCTGTTCGTCCTCGGCGCGCTCGTGCCGGAGGCGCTGCAGGCGAGCGACGAGCTGCTCGAGAAGGGCATCTACGCGAACGTGCACGTCGTCTCGTCGCCCGAGCTCCTGCTCGGCATCCTGGCGGAGCAGGACGGCTACGCCACGGTGCGCGACGTCCTCGGCGTCGACGGCACGCTGCACGGCGTCGCATCGGCGACCGAGACCGAAGCGGGCCTCGTCGGCCTCGCGGCGCGCCGCGTGCCCTGTGTCGCCGTCGGCGACGGCGAGGCCGGCCTGCTCGACAACATCGGTTCGGTGGTGGGCGTGCGCTGCAAGACCCTCGCGGTGCGCAAGTTCAGCAAGTGTGGCCGTCCGGACGAGGTCTACGGCTACCAGCACCTCGACACGCCCGCGATCGTCGAGGCCTGCGGCCAGGTCCTCGCCGAGACGGCCATGGAGGACTTCGTGATCAGCCCGGCGCTCCTCGAGCGTCACGCGGGCCGCGCGCCGATCCAGAAGCCGGACTGGCGCGAACTCTGGCCGCAGGGCGAGTAGCCCCGACCCGACGGAAACGACACGCGGCGGCGCTCCACCGGTTGGGTGGGGCGCCGCCGCGCTGCGTTGTCGCCGCGCATTGCCGGATTCCGGGGGTCGGTGTAGCGTCGAGTCGGCCCTGGCCGGCGCCTGGTCCTTTCTCGTCCGGCCCATCACCCCATGGGAGCCTCTCGATGAACGTCGCCCTCACTGCGCTCGGCGCACTCACTCTCTCTTCCACCGTCGCGCTTGCTGGAGGATCCAACGGGCCTTACGACGACCACGGCGACCCGCTGAATCCGCCGCCGCCGCTGGCCGCGCTCCCGGGAGACGTCTGGAACTCCTGGTCTCACGGTTTCTCGACGACGAACGGCGTCGCGCCCTACCAAGGCGATCTGCTGGTCTCGGTCGGCTTCAGCACCACGATCCAGCACATCAGCGAGTTCGGCGGCTCCGTGATCGGCTCCTTTCCCGTCGCGGACGGCGCCGATGCCTGGCTCGGCTACGACGAGTCGCGCGACCTGATGATCACGGTCAACCCGTCGCTCGACGTGATGCGCGGCTACACGCCGGGCAACGCCGTACCCGTGTTCGAGACGTCGACGCCGACGACGGGGCCCGTGGGCCTCGCCTGGGACTCGAGCCGCGACGAGTACGCCTACGTGGACTGGGAGACGGACCAGATCGTCGTGTACGACGCGAACACGCTGGCCGTCGTTCGGTCGTTCGTCCTGCCTCTGACGCGCATGGCGGGCGTGGCCTACGACTGCACCGACGACACCTACGTGGTCGGGGATCGGGACACCTCCGCCCACTACGCGGTGAACCCGGACACCGGCGCGATCGGGTTCAGCTATACGACCGCAGGCATCGGCATCTCGATCCCGCGCGGAGCGGCGCTCTCGAGGGACGGCGGCATCTGGACCGGCGACTTCGGTAGCGGCTCCATGTACCTGCAGGAGGCCGGTCATGGACCCGTGATCGGCTGCGGCGGTCCGGGCACGTCGTTTTGCTTTGGTGACGGCAGCGCGGGTGTCTGTCCGTGCGGCAACAACGGCAGCGCGAGCTCGGGCTGCCGCAACAGCAGCGGCTCGGGAGCGACGCTGACGGCCTTCGGCAGCGCGGACGTGGCGGCAGACGACCTCGTCCTCACGGGCGCGCAGCTCCCCGTCGGCGTGCCGAGCCTCTACTTCGCGGGAACGACGGCGCTCACTTCGGGCGTGATTCTCGCGGACGGCCTGCGCTGCGCGGGTGGTCCGATTCAGCGCCTTGGCGTGGCGATCGTCGACAGCGGTGGCTCCGCCATCTCGCCCGCGGGGATCGCTTCGTCGCTCGGCGCTACGCCGGGCTCGACCAGCGTCCTGCAGCTGTGGTATCGGGACCTTCCCGGGCCCTGCGGTGGCGGCTCGAACCTGACCAACGCGATCGAGATCGTCTGGCAGTAGCTCCTACGGATCTCGTTCCAGCGCCGAGACGAAGGAGCCGGCCCTCCGACCGTCGGAGGGCCGGCTCCTTCGTGCCGCCGGTCTCAGTCGACGAGGCCGAGATCGTCGGCGTAGCCGAGCAGGCTCGCTTCGTCCGCGAGGTGGCGCGTCTCGAACGATGTCTCGTGTAGCGAGTAGAGCTCAAGGCCGAGCTCTTCATCGTCCGGGTCGGTCCAGCGCAGGTGGCGGTAGCCGCGCGAGCGCCGGCTGAGGGCGGTACGCTTCCCGTGGCGTGACCAGGAGCGCGCCGTGCGGCGGTGGTTCGTGTTCGGCTCGGAGAGGACCTCGGCGAAGCTCTTGCCGGCGAGCCCGGCGTCGACCGGGACGCCGCAGAGCTCGGCCAGGGTCGGAAAGATGTCGACCGACTCCACGAGGGCGCGCGTGCCCTCGCCCGCGGGAGTCACGCCCGGCACGCGCATCAGGAACGCGCTGCGCAGGCTGGCCTCGTACGGCGTGTGCTTGCCGAACAGCCCGAGATCACCGAGGTGCCAACCGTGGTCGCCCCAGAGAACGATGAT
>CAYGST010000488.1:0-472 GCA_964352415.1 uncultured Planctomycetaceae bacterium
GGGATCATCGCCAGCCTGGGCGAGGTCATGAGCTCCGACGCGAGCCTGGCCGTGCGCGTGGCCGCTGCCCGCGCCCTCGGCGCCATGGCGATCACGGACGACCAGCGGGCGGCCATCGCGGCCGGCACGCGCGTCGACGTCAGCCAGTAGGTTTCTTCGGCGCCCTTCGCCAGCAGCTGGGGGCGCCGAGGACGACAACTCGGATCGACAACTTCGGAGCGGGGGCTGGACCCCGCTCCGAAACGTTGGTTTCATCTCTGCCCGCCCGCTGCCGGGCGCCGATCAGAGACCGGTCGGGAACCCTTTCCACCGACTCGCACAGGCCAGATTAGCTCAGTGGTAGAGCACTGCTTTCGTAAAGCAGGGGTCATCGGTTCGAATCCGATATCTGGCTCCATTCAACGGCGGGCGCCCGACAAACCCACCGCCCCCCCCCACAACATAAACCCCGCCAAACCAACAAGACGGGGCG
>CAYGST010000488.1:482-4180 GCA_964352415.1 uncultured Planctomycetaceae bacterium
CCCGGCCGGGGGCCCGCCGTCTCGTTACCCCCGGGATACCAATCCTGAGGGGGTGACGAGCGTACCTTCACCAGCGCCCCGAGATCCCACGAGTTGCGGACCGGGCGCGGAGTGAAGCATGAGGAACAGAATTCGATACGCGGCCCTGATCGGAGCCCTCGGACTCGCCTGGATGGCCCCAGCCGCCCTGGCCCAGACCACCGAGGCCCGGGCAGCCGAGTCGAGCCAGCTCTCCGGCGTGAGCCACGTGCTCGTGCCGCAGGTGCGGGGCTGGAGCCTGCAGCCCGGTCGGCAGCCGATCCAAGTTCGCTGGATGCGCGCACGGGTCGAGGTCCTCGAGCTCGCCGCGCGGACCACGCTCGAGTTCCAGGTCGCGAATCCGGGGGGGCAGCAGGCCGAGGCGGTGCTGCTCCTTCCCGTTCCGGCGCAGGCCGCCGTGTCGGGCTTCGCCTTCAGCGGCGAGGCGGCGACGGGCCAGAGCGGCACGGCGCAGCTCCTGCCGGCGGAGGAGGCCCGGCGCACCTACGACGAGATCGTGCGGCGCATTCAGGACCCCGCGCTGCTCGAGTTCGCCGGGTCGAACCTCGTTCGCTCGAGCGTGTTCCCCGTGCCCGCCGGTGGAACGCAGACCGTGCGACTGACCTACGAGCACCTGCTCGAGGTCGACGGTCCGCGGCGCGACTACGTGCTGCAGCGCAGCGAGTCCCTGGACCGGCGCGTGCCCTGCGCGATCGAGGTCGTGCTGCAGAGCCAGCGCGCGATCTCGATGATCTACTCGCCCACGCACGACCTGGAAGTGCTCGACCGGGATCCCCACCGCTCCCGCGTGCGGGTGCGGCAAGAGGCGGAGGCGACGCCCGGTCCGTTCCGGCTCTCGCACCTCGTCGCCGGCGACGGCCTCGGAGCCTCGCTGATCGCCAGCCCGGACCCGCACGGCGGCGGGGGCTACTTCCTTCTGATGGGCGGCTTGCCGGAGACCTCCAGGGCGGAGCTCGAGTCGGTCAAGCGCGAAGTGACGGTGGTGCTCGACCGCTCCGGCTCGATGGCGGGGGAGAAGATGGACCAGGCGCGCGCCGCTGCCCTGCAGGTCGTGGAGGGGCTGAAGGACGGCGAGGCGTTCAACATCATCGACTACTCGAGCCGCGTGACGCTGTTCGCGCCGGCGCCCGTGACGAAGGACCGCGAGCAGGTGCTGGCCGCCCGCGCCTACCTCGCCGCGCTGCGCCCGACGGGCGGCACGAACATTCATGACGCGCTCGAGGCCGCGTTGACCCAGCCGACCCGCGAGGGCTACCTCGGGCTCGTCCTGTTCCTCACCGACGGCCTTCCGACGGTGGGACGCACGCTCGAGACCGAGATCCGCGAGACGGTGCAGGGCGCGAACCAGGGCAAGCGGCGCGTCTTCACCTTCGGCGTGGGCAACGACGTCAACGTTCCTCTGCTCGATGCGCTCTCCGACGGCACGCGCGCGACGAGCACCTTCGTGCTCCCGGGTGAGGACGTCGAGGTGAAGGTCGCGCAGGTCTTTCGGCGCCTCTACGGACCGGTCCTCTCGGACCTCGAGCTCGTGACGCTGGACGCCTCGGGAGCCGAGACGACCCGCGCCGTGCGCGAGACGTTGCCCGAGCGTCTGCCGGACCTGTTCGACGGCGATCAGTTGATCGTGCTCGGCCGCTACCTCGGCGACGAACCGCTGCGCTTCCGCCTCGAGGGGCGTCTCCTCGGCGAGCCTACGACGTTCCGCTTCGACCTCGGTGTGGACAAGGCGAGCGCGCGCAATGCCTTCGTCGCGCGCCTGTGGGCCGCGCGCAAGATCGCGTTCCTCGTCGACCAGATCCGACAGGCGGGCGCGCGCGATGGTGCGACGCCGCTCGAGCTCGGCGCCAACCTGTTCAGCGATCCGCGCTACGCCGAGCTCGCCGAGGAGATCCTGCGGCTCTCGACCGAGTTCGGGATCCTCAGCGAATACACGTCGTTCCTCGCCACCGAGGGTACGGACCTCTCCGCGTGGGACGGTCTGATCACCGCGTGCAACGGCGAGCTCGATCGGCGCGCGGTGCGCACGCGCTTCGGTGAGGCGGCCGTCAGTCAGGGACGCAACTTCAACGACCGCAAGGTGCAGGTGAGCCTGAACCTCGACAACCGCTACTGGAACGATCGCAACGAGCTCGTGCAGTTCTCGGCCGTGCGCCAGGTCTCCGATCGCGCGTTCTTCCAGCGCGGCGGTCAGTGGATCGACTCGCAGCTCATCTACGAACAGCAGGACTTCGCGCCAGAGGCGACGGTCCTGTTCGGAAGCGCGGAGCACTCCGCGCTGCTCGCCACGCTCGCCGCCGAGGGCCGCCAAGGGCTGCTCTCGCTGCCGGGCGAGATCCTGCTCTACCACGGCGGCAAGCGCGTCCTCGTCCAGAACGGACAGCAGTGACTCACAGCCGCCTCGAAGACTTCGTACCCGAGAGACCCAGGAGGGACCTCATGTCGAACCCCATGTTCTGTGCCGGTGGCTTCGCCGCCCTGCTCATCGCCAGTCAGTCGCCGAGCGACCTCGAGCGCTTCGCCGAGGCCCGGGCCCGCGCCCAGGAGCTGCCCGTGACCACCGCCGAGATGGTGGTCGTCAAGCCCCCGGCCACGCCGGTCGTCGACATCGCGATCTGCCTCGACACGAGCGGCTCGATGGACGGGCTGATCGAGTCCGCCAAGCAGAAGCTCTGGGGGATCGTCAATGAGTTCATCTACGCCGAGCCGATGCCGACCCTGCGCGTCGCGCTCTTGACCTACGGCAACGACGGTCACGACAGCGAGAACGGCTGGGTGAAGGTGGAGACGGGGCTCACGGAGGACCTCGACCTCGTCTCGATGCTCCTGTTCCAGCAGACGACCAACGGCGGCACCGAGCTCGTCGGTCGCGCCGTGTCGCACGCGACGGGCAACCTCGCCTGGAGCACCACGCCCGACTCGCTGAAGCTGATCGTCGTCGCGGGCAACGAGAGCGCCGACCAGGATCAGGTCGTGCGCTACGCGGACGCCGCCAAGGCCGCGATCACCAGCGATATCCTGGTCAACGCGATCTTCTGCGGCCCGCTGACCCACGCCGACGCCGCGGGCTGGCAGAGCGTCGCTCGTCTGGCCGACGGGCAGTTCGCCGCGATCGACCACGACCAGGGGACCATCGTCATCGAGACGCCGTTCGACGTGCAGCTCTCCAAGCTCTCCGCGGACCTGAACGGGACCTACATCGCCTTCGGAGCGCAGGGGAGCTGGTCGATCGGCAATCAGGTCGCCCAGGACGACAACGCCGCCGGTCTGAGCGGCGAGGCGGCGGCGTCGCGAGCGATCTGCAAGGCGAACGGGCTCTACAACTGCGCGAGCTGGGACCTCGTCGACGCGCTGGCCGCGCAGCAGGTCGTGCTCGCCGAGGTGAAGACCGAGGACCTGCCCACGCCGATGCAGCTCATGTCGCTCGACGAGCGCCAGACGCACGTCGACGGCATGGCCGTGCAGCGCAAGCAGGTGCAGGCTCTCGTCAACGAGGTCGCGGCGAAGCGCGAGGTCTTCGTTGCTGAGGAGCTGAAGCGCCTCCAGCTGGACGACGGTCAAGCCTTCGACGCGGCCTTCCGCGACGCGCTGCGGCAGCAGGCGATCGCGAAGGGCTACCGCTTCCCGAAGCGCGCGAGCGGGAGCGCGAGTCCCGTCTCGGC
>CAYGST010000489.1:0-4163 GCA_964352415.1 uncultured Planctomycetaceae bacterium
GGCAGCGCCTCACGCTGGAGGACGAGCACGGTCTCGTCGTCTCGAGCGCCGGCGGCGCGCTCGGGTCGAGCCGGTGGTTCGCGCTGCCGACCTCCGCGGATCCACGGCCGCCCAGGAGCGGACGAACCCGCACGACCGAGAGCGTCTCCGGCACGGGCAGCAGGTACGTGCCGTCGTCCTCGGTCTGGCGGAACAGGTTCGGGGGAAACAGGTCCTCGACGTTGCGTCCCGCCTCGAGCGGCGCGATCTCGACCCACGCCCGAACGGGCTGGCCCCTCGCATCCACGACGCGCATTGGGATACCCGGCTCCGAGCCGATCGGCAGCTCGCCGAGGTCGAGCCGCTGGCCCGGCGCGAGCGCGATGCGCCGCTGCACGAGGTTCGCGCCGCGCAGCACGGTGAGCTCGTGCTGACCGGGCACCACACGCTCGAAGACATACTGGCCGTTCTCGCCCGGCGGCTGATTCGAGAGGTCCTTGCGGCGATGAGCGGAGGTGTCCGCCTTGAGCGTCGTCTCGGCCTGTCGAACCGCCGCGCCCGTGTCCTTGTCGACGAGGCGGAAGCGCACGCTGGAGAGCGCCGCGTCGAGGTCCGCTCGATCGATCGTGAAGTAGAGGTCGGTGTCGCCGGGGTGGATCGTCGTCGCGCGCGCCGGAACGCCGTGCACCCAGAGCCCGGCCCACAGCGGCGGCTCGGCGACGAGCTGCAAGGAGCCCGCGACGCTGCCGGGCAGCTCGACGTTCTGATAGCCCGGCGCCGGACGCCAGGTCGCGAGCTCCGGGTCCGTTTCGCTCGGCAGCTGTCCCGCGAGCGCGAGCTCGCGGCTGACGCGCACCTCGAAGGCGCCGACGAACAACCGCTTCGGGAGCCAGCCGAGCTCCTCGGCGAGCGTACGGAACGGCTTACCGTCCGAGGTTTCGATCACGACGGGTAGCCAGCCTGCGGGCCACAGGACCACCTCCGGGCGCGGCGCCGATCGATCGATGCGGGTCCAGACCCGACTCCCCGACTCGTCGGCGAGCTCCACGACCTCGGGTCGGTGCGTGTAGTCGACGCAGGTCACGCTCAGCGAGTAGCTGCCGGGGGCGATCCTCGGGAACGCGATGCGCCCCGGCTCGCAGCTCGCGCTGGCCACGGCTTCGCCGTCCTCGTTCGAGAACACGGCGGACGTCGCGACGACCTCGAGCGCTTCCCCCGCCGGATCGACGAGCTGCGCGACGAAGCCGAGCTCCCGCGGCGCGCCCTTCGACGTGGGCTCGCTCTCCGGGGCCTGGCCCACCTCGCGCCGGCCGTCCGCCGCCTCCGCGGTCCCCTTCTCCGGGTCGGCGTCCGTCGTCGACGTCTCCGGCAGCGACGTGTCGCCGGGCACGAGCGCCTCCTCGACGACCGGCTCGACCTCGAGCGGCACGAGGTCCGCGGAGCCCCCGAGTCGCGAGAGACCCCAGGCGGCGAGCAGGAAGACCACGGCCAGGACGGCGAGCAAGGGGCGGCGCATGTCCCGAGGCTACCTCTTCGAGAACCCCGGTGCAGGTGCGTGGTTCGAGAGCGGCCGTTCGCTAGCCTGACCCCACCATGACGCTCTTCCCCGCCCGGCTCGTCGCCCTCGTCTTCACCGCCAGCCTCGCCGCCTCCTCGACCGTGGGCTGCCGTACGGCCGAGGCCATCGGGACTCCGGACGGAGAGCGCTGGCTCTCGCACGACGTCTACTTCGACCTCGTCGACGACAGTCCGGAGAGCTGCGCCCAGCTCGAGGCCGACTGCTGGGACCTGCTCTCCGACCTGCCCGGGATTCGCTTCTTCGCGACGGGGACGCTGGCGACCGAGTTCACGCGCGACGTCAACGACCAGGGCTTCGACGTCGCGCTGCACGTCGTCTTCGAGACGCTGCGCGACCACGACGTGTACCAGGACTCCGCGCCGCACCAGGAGCTCCTGCGCCGCTACGGCGAGAAGCTCGCGGGCGCGCGCGTGTTCGACGCGTGGGTCGAGGCCCGGGCGCCCTACCAGGGCTACTGAGTCGAATCAGCCAGGAGCCACGAACGGCGCCCCCCAGGGCCGGTGCACGATTGGGGCCGCGACCGGCCAGCGGGTAGAATCGGCCGCGCATGACGGAACCCCAGGCCGCCCCTCAGAAGCTCCGCAAGGAGCTGCGACTGTTCGACGTCTTCGCGCTCGCCACCGGCGCGACGCTCTCCGCCGGGCTCTTCCTCCTACCCGGTCCGGCGTACGCCCAGGCCGGGCCCGCCGTCATCCTCGCCTACATGCTCGCGGCGGTTCCCCTGATCCCCGCGATGCTGTGCGTCGTCGAGCTCTCGACCGCGATGCCGCGGGCCGGCGGCACGTACTACTTCCTCGAGCGTAGCCTCGGACCCCTCGTCGGGACGGTCGGTGGAATCGGAACCTGGCTCGCCCTGGTGCTGAAGACGAGCTTCGCGCTCGTCGGCCTCGGCGCCTACATCGCGCTCTTCATCGACCCCGAGCCGTGGATGACGAAGCTGATCGCGGTCGGCTTCGCTCTAGCGTTCTGCGCGCTGAACGCGATGGGGTCCAAGATGACGGGAGGGCTTCAACGCGTGCTCGTCGTGGGCCTGTTGGCGGTGCTCGCGCTGTTCATCGTGCTCGGCGTTCCGCAGGTGGACACGAGCCGCATGACGGGCTTCTTCGACGCCGGCGGCGCCTCGCTCTTCGAGACGGCCGGCATGGTCTACATCTCCTACGTCGGCGTGACGAAGGTCGCGAGCGTCTCCGAAGAGGTCGCCGATCCGGAGCGCAACCTGCCGAAAGGCATCTTCCTCTCGCTCGGTGCATCGATCCTCGTCTACGCGCTGTGCGTCACGGTGCTCGTGGGCGTCGTCCCCGGCGACGAGCTCGCGGCCAGCATCACGCCGATGGCCAATGGCGCCGCCGCCATCGGCGGTGAACCGGTGCGGCTGCTGGTGATCGGCGCGGCGCTGCTCGCGTTCTTCTGCGTCTGCAACTCGGCGATCCTGGCCGCGTCGCGCTATCCGCTCGCGATGAGCCGCGACGGCCTCGCGCCGCCGAGCATGGGGACGCTGAACTCGAAGGGCGTGCCGCTCAACTCGATCCTGCTCACCACCGGCATCGTGATCCTGGTCGTGATCGGGCTCGACCCGATGAAGATCGCGAAGCTCGCGAGCGCGTTCCAGCTGCTCATGTTCGCGATGGTCTGCGGCGCCGTGATCGTCATGCGCGAGAGCGGGCTGAACTCCTACGACCCGGGCTTCAAGACGCCGTTCTACCCGTGGGTGCCGCTCTTCGGCGTCCTCGCGCCGTTCGCGTTCATCGTCGAGATGGGGCTCATGCCGCGGGTCTTCAGCCTCGGCCTGATCATTGCCGGAGTCGGCTGGTACACGTGGTACGGAAAGCGGCGCGTCGCGCGCCACGGCGCGATCTTCCACGTCTTCGCGCGGCTCGGTGAAGCTCGACACGAAGAGCTCGACAGCGAGCTGCGGACGATTCTCAAGGAGAAGGGCCTGCGCGACAACGATCCCTTCGAGGAGGTCGTCATCGACTCGCTCGTCATCGACATCGTCGACGAGACGGCCTTCGAAGAGATCATCGAGCGCGTCGCGTGCGACCTCGCTGCGAAGACCGGCGCCGATGTCGAGATCTTCCGCAACGGCTTCACTGAGGGTACGCAGACCGGAGCGACGCCCGTGGCCAAGGGCGTCGCGCTCCCGCACATGCGACTCGAGGACATCGACCACACATCCCTCGTGCTCGTGCGCATGCGTCGCGGCCTCCACATCCTCGCGGGCAACGTGTTCGGCAAGCAGGAGCTGAGCGAGGAGGTCCACGCCGCCTTCTTCCTCGTCAGCCCGCAGAACGACCCGAGCCAGCACCTGCGTATCCTCGCTCAGCTCGCCACGCGCATCGACGAGGAGAGCTTCATGCCGGCGTGGCTCGAGGCCTCCAGCGAGCTTCAGCTGCGCGAGATCTTCCTGCGCGACGACCGCTACATGTCGATCCACATCGAGCCGGGGCGTGTCGCATGGGACTGGGCTGGCAAGGCGCTGATGCAGATCGGACTGCCCGAACGCTGCATCGTCGCGGCGATCCGGCGCGACTCGTCGACGCTCGTGCCGCGCGGATCGACGAAGCTGCTCGCCGGCGACCGGCTCCTCGTGTTCGGGGCGCCGGTC
>CAYGST010000490.1:0-1659 GCA_964352415.1 uncultured Planctomycetaceae bacterium
CCCCCCCCCCCCCGGGGCCCCGGGGCGGGTTGGAAAATAGGCGGAGACCTGGGCCGATCGACGCGGGGCTGAATGCTCCTCAGGCCTACGAAAAAGGCGCTGAGGGTGGGCTCAGCGCCCGACTGCGTCTCCGATCTGGTTTCCCTGCAACCTTCCCCCTCGTCTCCGACGGGGAGGGTCACGCGGCGAGAGGTAGGCTAGCGATCGCCGGCGGCCCTCTCCAGGAGTCCCGACCAGCTTAGCCTGGATTCCCGTCCTCGCAATCCACCTAGAGGGGGGCGGGAGATGCGGTTACGAGAATTCCCGCCGGAAGGGTCTCAGCCGAGCTCGAGCTGGTGCTGCGCGTCGATCTCGTCACGGTTGAGAGAGGCCATTGCCTCTCCGAGCACCGTGTAGAGCTCCCACTCCCGGTCGATCGCGCGGCGCACCTGGCGCATCAGCTGAATGGCCATGCGGAAGCTGCGGCACATGTCGCCGGGGGTGGCGGGCCCCGCACCCTGCAGCTCTTCGAGCGGGCGCCCGTGGACCCAGTCCATGACGGCCTGGGTCAGTCCCCACTCGGGGCGCTTGGGCGGGTTGGGCAGGTCGAAGCTCAGCGCCCGACGGACCACTTCGCGCACGACCTGGTCGATGTCGTTGCGCAGCTCCCCGTGCAGCTGACGCGGGATCCGGATCGGCTCGAAGGTGCGACGCTCCTCGTGGATCAGCCCGACGAACACGACGCACAGCTCCTCGGCGGTGCGATCCTCGAGCAGGCCGCGGAACAGGAGCTCGGTGACCTGAAGCTCGTAGCCGTTGATCGCCTGGGCCATTCGGCCGCGGGGGCGAACCTCGTCGCCGCGCAGGTAGCCGAGGTCCTCGAGGTAGTCGAGGTGCGCGTCGATCAGGCGCCGCTGCTGGCGTCCGTTGCGCTCGCGTAGCTTGTTGCTCGCCTCGCGATGCTGGAACTGGTTGAACGACTTCTCCCAGGCCTCGTGCACGCGCGCGCGCCCGAGCCGCTCCGTGAGGTGCAGCAGCGAGCAGTAGGCGAGCCGGAAGCGACTCTCGACCGCCTCGGGCTGTCCGGCGAGCAAGCGCTGGACCGGCGCCTCCTGCAGGTCCTTCGGGCTGAGCAGCGTGTAGACGAGCCCCTCGTCGTCGATGCCCTGCCGCCCCGCGCGCCCCGCCATCTGCAGGAAGTCGCGCGTGCGCATGTAGTCGAAGGTCACGCCATCGAACTTCCGCAGGGAATGGAACACGACCGTTCGCGCGGGCATGTTGATCCCGACGGCGAAGGTCTCGGTGGTCACCAGGAACTTGATCAGGCCCGAGGTGAAGAAGCGCTCCACGACCTCCTTGTGGGTCGGCAGCATGCCGGCGTGGTGGTAGCCGATTCCGTGCTGCGCCATCTGGAACAGCTCACCGCGGACCATGCCTTCTTCCAGCTGGAAGAGCTCGATCAACTCCTGCTGGAGTGCCTTCATGCGCGCGCTCTCCTCCGGATCGAGGAAGTCGCGCCGCATCGCCATGCGCGCGATGCGCTCGGTGTCCTTGCGGCTGAAGCAGAACGTGAGGACCGGCATCTGGTGCCGCTCGAACAGCTCGTCGGCCAGCGGCAGGATCTGCGGCGGACGACCGGAGTCGTGCCCCCCCCCGCCCCGGCCGCGGCGGGGGCCGGGG
>CAYGST010000490.1:1669-4157 GCA_964352415.1 uncultured Planctomycetaceae bacterium
GTCGTCCCCTCCGCGGCCGCGGCCGCGCCGGCCACGTCGGCCGCGCCGCGGGCGCGAGCGGCGCTTCTCGCCCGGGGCGAGCGCAGCCTCCTTCTTGCGCATCTCGCTGACGTCGCCCGGCTCGAAGCTGCCCGAGGCCTCCGTGTAGAAGCGGAAGTGCAGCGGAACCGGGCGCTTCTCCGAGCGCACGGTCACGACCTCGTCGTTGCGGATCTCGCCCAGCCAGTCGCCGAGCTCGTCGAGGTTCTGGATCGTCGCCGAGAGGCAGATGAAGCGGATGGTCTGGGGCGCGAAGATCAAACTCTCCTCCCAGACGGTGCCGCGCTCGAGGTCGTCCATGAAGTGGACCTCGTCGAAGATCACCTACTCGACATCGTGCAGCGTCTCGGGGCTGTCGAAGATCGCGTTGCGCAGGATCTCCGTCGTCATGATCAGGACCTGCGCGTGCGGGTGGATCGTGACGTCGCCCGTCATCAACCCGACGTCGATGTCGGGGTCGTCGCGAAAGTCCCGGTACTTCTGGTTCGACAGCGCCTTGATTGGCGCCGTGAAGATGCAGCGTCGGCCCCGCTTGACCGCGTCGACGATCGCGTACTCGGCCACGAGGGTCTTGCCCGCGCCGGTGGGGGCGCTGACGAGCGCGTTGTGGCCGCTGCGGATGGCGCCGATGGCCTCGCGCTGGAACGGGGAGAGCTGGAACCCCTTCCAGTTCTCAGGGGCCTCGGTCGTGATCACGCCCTGGGCCCTGGGCTCGGGCTCGTGGGGCTTGGAGCTGTCGCTGCCGCGGGCAGGCCGCCCCGCAGCGCGGCTCACGCGCCCCCCCCGGCGTTCGGACGACGAAGGAGGAGTTCCCGATCGGGACCTGGGCGGGGGCTCGTCGCTCCCGGTGCTTGAGGACGGGGCCGCATCTCGCTATCTAAGCACTGCCGCCGGCCAAAAGAAAGGCGCGTCGCCCGCGCCTTCGCCACCGCAGCGGGCCTTCGCCTTCGCCGCCGCACGGGCCCTCGCCGCCGAACTGGGGGACCTCCGGCCGCGCGCCGGTCCCCATCCAACCCCGCCAAGGAGCTCCGCCCGATGGACGCCTCGAACCAGAACCGCACGCCCTCCGCCCTTCAGCGCCACCTCTCGAACCTCAAGCTGGTCTCGCGCCTGCTCGGCCACGAGCTGCACTCGCAGTCGAACGCAAAGTCGATCAGCCTCTCGCGGGACGCCGTCCAGGAAATCCAGACCACCCTCGATCTCTTCATCGAGGAGGTCACCCGCGGCCAGGGCAGCTTCGGATCCGCAGCCGCCGCGGCTGCGCAGACGACCCGCATGGTCGGCAACCAGAACTGACGCGGCCGCTGCGCCCCGGGGACAGCGGTCCCCCGGCGCGGCCCGCGATCGACGAGGCGTGCGGACCCGGAACAGTCAGACGGTCGAGAGTCGGCGGGGTGCGACCCCGCTGTGGCTCGTCGTGCTCCTGACGGCGGCTGGCCTGGCCTGGGCGATCGCCAAACTGGAGGCGAGCACGGCGGCCGCCGGCTACTCCAGCGTGGACCCGCGCCGGGTCGCCTTCGACCTGCCCGCCGGCGACGCCGGCTTCCCGCCCGGCTGGAACGAGCTGGTCGCGGCCAAGCTTCTCCGCCTCGGCGAACTCTCCACCCTCGACGAGGACCTCATGGCCGAGGTCCGCGCCGCGCTCGAGGCGCTGCCCTTCGTGCGCGAGGTCGGCGAGGCGCGCGTCCTCTGGCCGGACGGCGTCTCCGTCGCGGTTCGCCTGCGCGAGCCCGTCGCCTGCATCTGCCTCGGTGAGGACTACCTGCCCGTCGCCTCCGACGGCGTCGTGCTCCCGGGCTACTGGGCCTCGCCCCCGGACTTCGGCCGCGGCCTGCTGCCCGTGATCGGCCCGGTCGACGGCACCTTCCGCCAGGCGCGCCCGGGCGAGGCGCTGACCGAGGCGCGCCACCTCGACGCGGTCTCGGTCGCGATCTCGATGCGCGAGCACCTCTCGCTCGACACGCTGAAGGCGCTCGGGCCGGTCGTGATCGACGCGACGAAGGCGCCGGAGGCGGCCGTCGACGAGCCCGGCACGCTGCTGTTCCTCGAGGACTACCGAACCGTGTACTTCGGCCGGCCGCCGAGCTACGACGCGCCCGGGGAGCTGCCCGCCGCTGAGAAGTGGGGGCACCTCGCCCGCGCCGTGGACCTCCTGGAGCCAGGCGCTGCAAAGGAGACGGACTGGGACTTGCTCGACGTGCGCTGGGACGGGGCCTCGCTGCGGCCGCGGCTCGGCTACCAGTGAGCGCGACCGTCGCGACCTCGCGCGAGGATCCGTCCAGTCCGGGCGGGGAGCCCGCGCCCGGGCCCGCCGACTTCGATGGCCGGGCGCTGCGCGCGCTCGCCTGGGCCATCGCCTGGGGGCTCGGAGTGGTCACGCTCTGGCCGCCCGCTGACCTCGCGCGCTCCCTCGAAGGGGCTTCCCGCGTCGCCTGCGTCTGGACCCCGT
>CAYGST010000491.1:0-4146 GCA_964352415.1 uncultured Planctomycetaceae bacterium
TCGAGGGCGGGAACCTCGACCACGGGACGCTCTGGGCGGAGCGGCTGCGCGCGGCCGGCGACGAGGCCAGCGCGCGCCTGGTGGACGCCGTCGCGCGCGACGAGGTGCGCCACGTCGCGTTCGCGGTGCGCTGGTTCCGTGAGTGGACCGGTGGCCTCGACTTCGACACCTGGCGCGCCGCGTTGCCCGCGCCGCTGACGCCTACGGTGATGCGCGGTCCCGCAATGGACGTCGAGCTGCGGCGCCTCGCCGGCCTCGACGACACCTTTCTCGAGGAGCTCGCCGCGTGGGACCGCGCCGCGCCTGGCTCCTGAACTTCGAGGCGGACCTCGAGCTGGCCGCGGGCCGGCCCGTGACGCCGCGCGCGGGACTCGCCCGGCAGCTCGACGCGCTGCGTGAGCGGGTCGCGCAGACCTTCGTGGATCGGGGCGACGCCCTGCTGCCGCCGCACCCGGCGGCGAACTCCGCGCGCGGGCTCGAGGGCGCCTGCTGGTGCCCGACGCCATCCGCGCTGGAGACGCTGCGCCGCGCGGGCGCGAGCGTGCCTGACGCGCCTCCGTTCGAGGTGCTGCAACGCGTCAACGCGCGCCGCTTCTGCGCGGAGCTGGGTCCGGGGCTTCCGGGTGCGTTCCACTCCGAGGACGCGATTGAGATCATGGAGCGCACGGGTGACGCGAGTCCGGGCAGCGACTGGCTCTGGAAGCGCTCGTTCGGCGTCGCGGGGCGCGGGCAGCGGCGCGTCCGCGCCGGCGCGCTGACGGACGCGGACCGCGACTGGCTGCGCGCTTCGCTGCTGGAGGGCGGCGTGCAGGTCGAGCCGCGCGTCGCGCTCGAGCTCGAGTTCGTGACGCACGGCTTCGTCCACGGCGCCGGCCGCGTCGAGGTGCACGCGCCGTGCGTGCAGGAGGTCGACGCCCACGGCGCCTGGCAGGTGACGCGCCACGCCGCGGAGGGGGAGCTCTCGCCCGGCGAGAGCGCGACGCTCTCGAAGGAGGCCGAGCGCGCAGGCGCCGCGCTGTCGGACGCTGGCTACTTCGGCCCCTTCGGCACGGACGGCTTCCGCTACCGGGACGCGGACGATGCACTGCGACTGCAGCCACTCGGCGAGATCAACGCGCGCTACACCCTCGGCTGGCGCATCGGGTTCCCCGCGCGTTGAAGCTCAGTGGGAGCCGTCCCAATCAGCGCGCTCCCATCCACGACGCTTCTTGAGGGCGGCCTCTGCGCTCTGGGCCTCACCGCGGGTGGCGTAGAAGCCCCACGTGCAGGCGACGCGCCACGGGCGACCGCCGCGGGTCGAGCGTGCGCCGCCGGGGCGCTCGCCGTTGTGCTGCGCGAGGCGCCTGGGCATCTCGCGCGCGATGCCGACGTAGGTGCGCTCCGCGGCCTCGGAGACGAGCAGGTACACGAGCCAGTCCTCGCTCTGCGTCGTGGTGGCCGTCGTCATGCCCACAACCTAGGGATGCGGCGGGCGGGACACTACCCTGGCCACATGGGAAGACGATCCTCCGCGTGGGGCCCCGGCCTCGCGGCCGCCTTCGCCCTGGCGGCCTGCGCGGGGGCGACCGAAGAGCCGCCGCGCGTCGCGACCGTGGTCACGATCGACGCGCGGACCGTCCCGGCGGGTGAGGTGGTCGAGTTGCACGCGCTCGCGCGCCTCGGCGGCTTCCACTCCGAGCCGCTGGCGGACGACGTGGCGCGGCCGGTGCGCCTCGTCGAGGTGCTCGACGTCGACGAGCTGCTGCTGGAGACGGACCGCGGCCGCGAGCGCGTGCGGCTCGACGGGCTCGTCGGGCAGCACCCCGCGTGGCCCGACGCGGCCAACGCCTGGTTCGCGAGCGAAGGGCGCACGGCGCTGGAGAGCTGGCTGACCGAGCCGGGCACCTGGCTGGTGGAGAAGCCGGCGGGCGATCTGCCGGGGGGCTGGCGCTCGACGCCGGCCGAGTCCGACGAGGACGGCCTGCGGGTCGTGCAGCTCTGGCGCGGCGACGCGGTCGTCGAGCTGGAGGTGCGCTCGGTCGCGCGGGCGCAGGGCTGGGCGATCGGCTGCACGCCATGGAGCGACGCGGCGGCGTTCTCTCCGGGGCTGCTGCTCCTCTTGGGCTCCGGCGCGGGTGGGGTGCACGCGCTGCCTGAGATGCGCGCGCTCCTCGAGCACAGCAAGGGCGAGGCGCGCGAAGCGCTGAAGGGCGACGAGGCGAGCGTCGCCGAGTGGGGGCGAGCGCAGCACGCGCGCGTCGCGGCCGCGCTCGACTGGGCACCCGAGCGACCGGTGGAGCTGCGTATCGTCGACGAGGCCGAAGCCGAGGCGATGTTCGTCGAGCTGCTGACGGCCTACAACGGGCGCATCGAGGCTTGGGGCGAGGACGAGCTCGCGGGGCTCTCGGCGCGCGCCGCGGCGTCGGGCGAGGCGGTGCCCGAGAGCCTCGCGTTGACGCTCTACGACCCCGCCGAGAAGGCGCGTGAGCACGCGGCGGGGCTCGACGGCTACTCACCCGAGGGAGCCGAGCTCTACCTGATCGACCACGAGGACGCCGACCGCCGGGCGCTCGAACACATCCTGGTGCACGAGCTCGTGCACGAGTACCAGGAGGGGCGCTTCGATCGGCACGGCCTGTTCCCCTCGCCCGGTGTGTTCGGCAACTTGCTCGAGCCGCACGCGGAGTGGCACGCCGCGCGCATCGTGCGCGCCGGCCGCCCGGAGCTCGTCGGGCACCGCGGCATCGACGACCTCGTGCACGTGCGGCAATTCGAGCGGCTCTGCGCGGAGATCGAGCTGGACGCCGACGAGGTCCTCGCGCGCTTCTACGACGATCGCTTCGACGCCTACCGCTGGGGCGACGTGATGGGCGGCACGCTCTCGCTCGAGGAGTACCTGTTCCACGAGCACGGTCGCGCGCGCTTCGGCGCGCTGGACCCGCGGTTCGGCGAGGACTGGGAAGAGCAGGCCCTCGTCGTACTCGTGAACACCCCGGGCGCCCTGGTGCGGGCGCAGTACAGCGGCGAGTGGCTCATCGACGTGTCCGAGGGCCGGGGCGAGTACGCGACCGTCCGCGTCCCGCCGTGCAACGTGATCCTGCCCGCGCACGGCGAGCTGCGCATGCGCATCAGCTCGCAGCCGATCCTTCCGGAGGAGACGGCGCTGCGCCTCATCGGCCTGCACTCGCCGACCCCGTCCGGCGGAGAGCAGGCCGACTGAGGTGCGGGCAGCCTGGGGCTACCGGTCCACCGGTTGCCTTGCGTAGGTTGGTGGCCATGTCGCATCGAACTCACGCGCTGCTCTTCTTCCTCCTCGCTGCTGTCCTGGGCGCCTGCTCGGCCACGCCCTCCAACCGGGCGGAGGGTCACGAGACCTCCACGGGTTCGCGGACGCTGCGCGTCCTCACCTACAACCTCCACCACGGCGAGGGCACCGACGGCGTGCTGGACCTCGAGCGCATCGCGCGCCTGATCGAGGACGCGGACGTCGACCTCGTCGCGCTGCAGGAGGTCGACCGCGGCTGCGAGCGGACCGGCGGCGTCGACCAGCTCGGCTGGCTCGCCGGGCGGCTGGAGATGGAACTGAGCTTCGCCAAGTTCATGGACTACGAGGGCGGGGAGTACGGGCTCGGCGTGCTCTCGCGCCTACCGATCGTGGAGGCCTGGACGATCGAGCTACCTCCAGGTCCCCGGGAGCCCCGCGCCGCGGCGGCGGTGCGCGTCCGGTCTGGCACGAGCGATGGACTCGTGTTCGTCTCGCTGCACTTCGACTGGCTCGAGGACGACGCGAGCCGCGTCGCCCAGGCGGAGGCCCTGGTCGCCGCGCTCGCGGGCGAGCGGGAGGTCCTGATCGCCGGCGACGTCAACGACGTGCCCGGTTCACGGACGCTCGAGCTGTTGCAGGGCTCGTTCACCTCCGCGTGGGCGCCGGAGCCCGAGGGCGCGACGTTCCCCTCGGATGTCCCGGAGCGCGCGATCGATCACGTGCTCTACCGCGGTGGGGCAATGCCCCAGGAGCTCAGCGCGGAGGTCCTCGACGAGCGCGTCGCCTCGGACCACCGACCGGTCCTCGCGGAGCTTCGAGCGTTCGTCCCCGCGCAGCTCCCGTCAGGGGGGTCGCCGGACGACCGACCGTAGCGGTTGGCGTCCGGCGGGTCGCGGCTACGC
>CAYGST010000492.1:0-4123 GCA_964352415.1 uncultured Planctomycetaceae bacterium
CGTTCAACCCTCGCTGCCGAATCGCTGGCGCTGCAAGGACCCTCCGTTCCTCCGTCCCTCCGTTCCTCCCACGGTTCCCGGATCGAACAGCGCGCCGCCCGGCTCGATGGACCCGAACCGTCCACTCCGGAAGGCGTCTGACCTTCGCCAGCTCAGCTCGCTCGCCCGCCGCCCTGCACGAGGTGCCAGAGCACCCCGAGCCGCTGCCCGAACCCGAGCTCCCGGAACGTCTCGATCTTGGCGTTCGTCTCCGTGTACAGATTGAGCCGCCTCGCCCGATCCGCTCCCCGCACGAACTCGAGATGCGTCACCACCATCCCCGCCTCGAAGTCGACCCGCAGCCCCGGCCGCTCCGCCGCCATGCGATGCACGAGCTCACTGTCCCCAGCCCGCTTCCACTCCAGGAACGGCCCGAGCTCCTCGAACACCGCCCGCCGCACCGCCATGTTGTTCGCATAGGCGAACCGATGCGCCGGCGACAACCGCTGCAGCGCGTACTCCGCCTTCGCGTTCTCGTACGCCCCGAGGACGTGCAGCCAGCGCGACGCCGTGGACGGATAGTGCACCTGTCCCACGAGCGCCCCGACCTCCGGCTCCCGCAGGCGCGCCTGAATCGTCGACAGCCAGTCCGGCGCCGCGACGCAGTCCGCGTCGGTCAACGCGATGATCGGCGCGCGCGCGGCCCGGATCCCCGTGTTGCGCGCGGCGTAGGCGCCCGGCGTCGACTCCGCGAGGTGCAGCACCTCCGGATGGCGCGCGACGATGTCCGGCGAGCCGTCCTGCGACCCGTTGTCGATCAGGATCACCTCGTAGCCGCCCTCGACGCCCTGCTGCCCGGCGAGGCCCTCGAGACAGGCCTCGATGTAATCGGCGCTGTTGAAGTACGGCACGACCACGGAGACGCTCGGGCTCGTGCCCGGGTCGCTCGGCGTGTCGGTCGTGGAGTTCATCGAGGGGGCTCGGTGGGCTTTGCGCGGAAGCGTTCGTACAGGTCCGCGCGCAGGCCGGCGTTCACGCTTCGGCGCTCTTCGGCCGTCAGGGACTCTTCGGACCCGCGGGACCGCTGGACGCTGCGAGCCACCCCGCTTTTCCAGGACTCCTCCGCCGTGACGAGGGACTCCGCGGCGGCCCCGTAACTCGCGAGCACGGCCGGGTCCCAGGGGAGCCCGAGCTGCTGGAGCAGGCGCCGGAGGGTGGGCTCGGGCGACTCCGTAAGGTCCTCGTAGGTCACGAAGTGGTCGTGGGGGGAGCCGAGCCGCCCGGCGCTGAAGGCGACATCCGCGTTCCAGCGGCGCACGCAATCCTCGAGGTCGTAGGGGCGCGACCAGTGCCGCGAGGCCTTGCGCAGGGAGCCCACGACGTCGGCGCCGCGGCGAATGACGTGCACGAAGCGGGTGGGGCGCTCGGCGTTCGAGAGCCGATCGAGGAACGGGACGTAGCGCAGGTGGCGCGGCGTCTTCTCGATCCAGGTCGCGCGGCCGCGCGCGGCGGCAACGGCGTCGAACAGGCGCAGGATGCGGCGCGCCTCCGCGCGCGTGCGCAGCGGGAGGGCGGCGTGGGCGCGGCGCTGCACGGGGCCTAGCAGCGCTTCCGCCGCGTGGCCATCGACGCCGTTCTCCTCCAGGAACTCGCGCAGCCTCGGCGCCGGGTCGCGCAGGAGCACCGGGAAGCCGAAGGGACGCGCGAGCCCGAAGCAGCGGCTGAAGACGTGACTCTCGGTGAACGAGGTGGTCGCGGGGTGCGCGGCGAGGAAGCTCTGCAGGAGCGTCGTTCCCGAGCGCGGTACGCCGACGACGAAGACGCGTAGCCGAAGGTCGGCGGCGGTCACGCGGGAGCTCCCGCGCGCGGCGCGACGGGCTTGCGCGCGCACACGGCGAAGAAGGGACGCCAGCTCGGCGCCAGCCGCTCGACGACGCCCGTGGGACCGCGCCCGTGACCGCCGCGGTAGACGACCGACTCGACCTCGAAGCCGATCCGCGTCAGGAGCTGAGTGACCTCCTTGGTCGTGTACTCGCGCACGTGCCCCATGTGGCCGAGGGTCTCGAGCTTCTCGTACTGCCGGTAGACGTCGGCGGAGGCCGCGTAGGCCTCGCCGTCGAGCAGCAGGTTCTTGAGGCCGCGCAGCGAGCGCAGGTTCGGCGTGGACAGCAGCAGCTGACCGCCGGGCCGCAGCACGCGCAGGACCTCGCGCAGCGTGAACAGCGGGTTGATGCGCAGGTGCTCGAAGATCTCGTTGAACAGCACGACGTCGAAGGCGCCGGTGTCGAACGGAACGGGCTCCGTCTCGACGTCGCAGCGACGCACGTCGAGCCCGAGGGCCTCGATCGCGCGGGCGAAGCGCTCGGGGCCGACGTCGAGGGCGCTGACGTCGAAGCCGCGCTCCGCGAGCGCGGCGGTCATCAGGAGCGGGACGGCGCCGTACTCGAGCACCCGCGCCCCGGAGCTCGCGACGCCCTCGAGCAGCCGCAGGTCGCCGGCCAGGCGCTCGCGGTGCTGGCGCGTGTACTTCGCGCACCACGCGGCCAGGCCCTCGTCGTCGGGCGCGATGCGCTCGGCGACGCGGTCGAGCAGCGCGAGGCTCTCGGGCGCGAAGCGCCAGGGCTCGGATTCGATGCGCATGGGGGCGTTCAGTCTCACGCGGAAGCGTGCGGACTCAATTGGCTTTCGGAACCTGCGGGAAGGTCTAGCAGGTGTTCGAGGATGTGGACCTCAGCCGCGCGCAGCGCGTCGTCGCCGAGGTGCGGGTCGGGGATCGGCACGAGCGTCAGCGGGCCGGCGAAGTGCGGACGCCACGTCGCGGCGGCGTCGGTGCCGGGCTCCTCGGCGTTGAAGAAGATCGTGGGCGTCGTGACGACGCCCGGCGAGAAGCGGCGGTGCATGCCGAAGCGGTCCAGGCGCACGTCCGCGTGCAGCAGCGCCGGCGTGAGCGGCAGACCCGCGGCGAGCCTGGCGCGCGCGACGAGGCGCAGCAGGCGGCGCCAGCCGTGCACGGCGACCAGCTGCCACGCGCGCTGGTAGGGGCGCTTTTGCAGCGGGTGGTTCTGACGCGCGTAGAGCCCGAGCGCAGCGCTGGCGGAGAGCTCGTCCAGCGGCGCTCGGAGGTCCTCGAGCGGGAGGCGCAGCGGACCCAGGCGGTAGACGTCGAGCGCCATCGGCGTGATCAAGAGCAGCTGCAGCGCCGGCCGCCCGCGCTCTTCGAGCAGCCGCGCGACCTCGAAGGCCATCGAGCCGCCGAAGGAGTAGCCCGCGAGGACGATCGGCGCGTCGCCCAGCCGTTGCTCGATCTCCTGCACGAGCTCACGCGCGAGGTCCGTCATCGTTCGCCAGCGGCCGAGGTTGCCCTCGGCGCGCAGGCTGACGCCGCGCATCCCGTAGACGGGGCGTTCGCCGCGGAAGCGCTCCGCGAGCATGGCGGAGAAGAAGTGCGGGATGCAGAACACGAGCGCAGGCGCGTCGCCGCGCGGCTGGATCGGGAAGAGGTGCGCGTAGCGCGGCGCGTCCGGCGCGCGCTGGGCATCGATGCAGCGCGCGAGCTCCTCGACGGTCGGGTTCTGGAAGACCTCGGCGGGCGTGAGCTCGACGCCGAATTCGCGCGCGATCACGCCGCACAGCTCGACGACGAGCAGCGAGTGTCCACCGAGCTCGAACAGGTTGTCGCGCAGCCCGACGCGCTCGCGGCCGAGCATGCCCTGCCACAGCGCGGCGAGGGACTGCTCACGCTCGTTCGCCACACGCTCGCCGCTGTCCGCAGCCAAGGGCGCGAGCTCGAGCGCGCGCAGGCGGCCGCGGTCGACCTTGCCGTTCGGCAGGCGCGGCAGGGCCTCGAGCTCGACGAGTCGCGCGGGGACCATGTGCTCGGGGAGCCGCTGTTGCAGGGCGGCGCGGCGCGCGCCGCCCGCATCCGGTACGTCCACCTCGAGGAAGGCGACGAGCTGCGCGCGGCTGGCGTCCGCGCCGTGCGCGACGACGGCGGCCTCGCGCACACCCGGGTCCACCAGCAGCGCCGCCTCGACCTCGCCCGGCTCGATGCGGAAGCCGCGCAGCTTGAGCTGCTCGTCGACGCGCCCGTCGAACAGGAGGCGACCGCGTGCGCTGGACGACGGACGGACGCCTCCTGTTCGAC
>CAYGST010000493.1:0-4120 GCA_964352415.1 uncultured Planctomycetaceae bacterium
CCGGGCATCAAGAAGGAGAACATCAAGAACCCGAAGGAGCACGGGAACCAGGTCGACACCTGGACCTTCGCCGACGGGCACGCGGTGATCATCCTCGCCGAGGGGCGTCTCCTGAACCTCGGCTGCGCCACCGGCCACCCGAGCTTCGTGATGTCCGCGTCCTTCACCAACCAGGTGATGGCGCAGATCGAGCTCTTCAACAACGCCTCGCTCTACGAGAACAAGGTCTACACCCTTCCGAAGCACCTCGACGAGCGCGTCGCGCACCTGCACCTCGAGAAGCTCGGCGTGAAGCTGACGACCCTCTCGAAGGAGCAGTCCGACTACCTCGGCATTCCGGTCGAAGGCCCCTACAAGCCGGACCACTACCGCTACTAGGCACCATCGAGGCGACGCGCGTGCGGGCCTTTCCCCGCACCCGTGCCGCGCCGACGGCTGGATGGCGCGGCCTTCCGCGCGCAGCGCGGCGACTCGGGGGCAGCACCCCGCAATGGAAGAGCGGCCCGGCGCCGTGTGCTCCCGGCCGCTCTTCTCTGTTCTTCACGCCTGCGCAGGCCTGTACCAGGCTCGGAGGCGAGGTCACGTGGCTACAGCGAGAAGCGCAGTCCGGCGGTGAGCATCTCCTGGGTCTCGAACCAGGACGCGCGGGCCCCGATGGCGAAGTTCTCGGTCACCAGGAAGCGCACTCCGACGCGGGCCCCGAGCTCCGACTTGAACCACTCACGGTACTCTCCCGAGATGTCGAGCTCGACGAGCGGGTGCAGCAGGCTGCGCGTACCGAACTCGATGCCGTAGCCGTGCTCGGTGCGGTTCTTGCCATAGTACTTGGACTCGCCGCGCAGGTACTTGATGTCGAGGATCATGTCGACGGAGTTGGCCGGCGAGGTCATGAAACCGACTCCGGCCTGGAGCTCCTGGCGACGGAACTGCACGCCGTCCTCCTTCGCATCCATCTCGTCATAGACGACGAGGAGTCGCACGCCCTCCTCGGCCGCGATCGAGACGCGTCCTCCGAACCCGTCCTGTCGCGGCGGGATGTCGTCGAGCTCGGTCATCGCGTAGTTGAGCTCGAGGTAGTTGTACTTGAACGGGCTGTCGAGGTACTGGGCCTGCGCGGCGCCTGCAGAGGCGAGGGCGACGAGAGCGGTCAGGAGCGTGCGGAGAGGGCGCAAGGGAGGTACTGGGCAGGAGGTCCGGAGCAGGAAGTCACGGCGACGCGGTCGGCGCAGCCAGCGCAACAGATTCGAAGAGGTCCCCTCACAAGTCAAGGCCGTCAAGAGGGACCCCTCCGGATTGAAGTCGCAGGGGCGATCGTCCAGGCTGATGGGCCGCCCCCCCGTGGGTCGCCCGCCGCCCTTCCCCGACTCCTTACACATGTCCGCTTCGGTCCGCATCGCGCTCATCGGCAACTCCTTCGCCGAGGCCATCCAGCTCCCCGCACTGCGCTACGCCGGGAACAACGAAGTCGTCGGGCTCGCCGGCGGCGACGGCGCGAAGGCCCGCGCGACCGCGGATCGCTGGGGCATCCCCGTCGCCACCGACGACTGGACCGAGCTCCTCACGCTGGCACCCGATCTCGTCATCGTCTCGACGCCGGTCGATCTGCACTACCCGATGGCGCGGGCCGCGCTGGAGTGCGGCGCGGCCGTGCTGTGCGAGAAGCCGTTCACGCTGAACGTCCACGAGGCCGCGGACCTGGAGCAGCGCGCGCGCGGTCGGCTCGCGTTGATCGATCACCAGCTGCGCTGGAATCCCACCCGCCGCAAGCTGCGCGAGCTCCTGCGCGCGAACTTCGTCGGGGAGGTCTTCCACGTGCGCTCAGACCTCGTCCTCGACAACCCCGCCTTCCTCGAGCGCCCGTTCGGCTGGTGGTTCGACGCCGCGCGTGGTGGCGGCGCGCTCGGAGCGCTCGGGTCGCACCTCGTCGACAACGTGCTGTGGATGTTCGGCCCCATCGCAGCCGTACAGGCGCACCTTGCGGCGCACGTCCCCCAAAGGCCCGACGCGGACGGCGTCCTGCGCGAGGTGACGGCGGATGACACGGCCGAGCTGCGACTCGAGCTCCAGTCCGGCCTCGTCGTTCAGCTGACGACGAGCGTGGTCATGCCGGGGGCCTCGCGCTGGCTGCTCGAGGTCTGTGGGAGCGAGGGCACGCTGCGCCTCGACCTCGACTGCGACCTTGTGGGCGGCCGCCACGGAGAGGACATGCGCCAGCTCGACCCGGAGACGCCCATGCCGGACCCGAGCGAGTTCGGCATGGACCGCGGCGGCGCCTTCGCCGCCTGTGAGCCGCTGTACCTGAAGGACGTCGTGTCCGCCGTCGCGCGCGGAGACGCTGCGCTCCCCGAGGCCGCCAGCTTCACCGACGGGCTCGCGTGCATGCGCGTCCTCGACGCGGCGCGGCGCTCCTCCGCGCTGGGCGGCGTGCGCGTCGCGTGCACGTGACCGCGGCGAGTCGCTCCGCCGTCGTCGGCCGGCTAGCGCCGAGTCCTACGGGCCTCCTGCACGTCGGGCACGCGCGCTCCTTCGTGCTCGCGTGGGCCTCCGCGCGCGCCCAGGGCGGCGCGGTGCGGCTGCGCCTCGAGGACCTGGACACCTCGCGCGTGAAGCCCGGCATGGCGGAGGTCTGCCTCGAGGACCTGCGCTGGCTCGGCCTCGACTGGGACGGTGAACTCGTCGTGCAGAGCGAGCGCGACGACGTGCTGCGCGCGGCGGCGGGCGACCTGCTCGCGCGCGGCCTCGCCTATCCCTGCGTCTGCACGCGTCGGGAGGTCGAAGCGGCTCGCTCGGCGCCGCACGCCGGCGAGGAGGGTTCGGCCTATCCGGGCACCTGTCGCGGGCTGTACGCGACGGTCGAGGAGGCGCGCGCCGCCAGCGGCCGCGAGCCGGCCCTGCGCGTGCGTGCTCCCGAACATCCGATCACGATCGAGGACGCGCTCTTCGGAACGTACACGGAGGACCTTCGCGCGACCGTCGGCGACTTTCCCATCACCAGCCGCGATGGACAGGTCGCGTACCAGCTCGCCGTGGTCGTCGACGACGCGGCGCAGGGCGTGACGGAGGTCCTGCGCGGGGAGGATCTGCTGGCGAGCGCCCCGCGCCAGGCCTGGCTGCAGGAGCTCCTCGGTCTGCCGCGCCCGACCTGGATTCACGTGCCGCTCGTCACCGACGCGGCGGGCCTGCGCCTTGCCAAGCGTCACGACGCCCTCGCGATTTCCGCGCTGCGCGAAGCCGGCGTCGCCCCCGAACGGCTCCTGGCCTGGTGCGCGCGCTCTGCTGGGCTCGAGGTAGCACGTGAGGCCAGCGCCGCCGAGGTGGCGGGCGCCTTCGAGCTCGGCCGCCTGGCGCGCGAGCCCGCGCGCTTCGACGAAGCCGCCGAGCTCGACCGGCTGCTGCGCGGCTGACCGACGAACGCCCGAGGCGCGGCGTTCGTCGGTTGGGAGCGCTCTCGCGCCTAGAGGCTCACGTTCAGCCGCAACCCGATGAGCGTGGAGTCGTCGACGAGGTCGATGGCGCTCTGCAGGTACTGCGCGTCGACGGCCAGGGCCATCGCGGGCGTCAGCGAGATCTGGTAGTAGCCCTCCCAGCCCGAGACGGAACTGTTGAACGTGCCCCCCGTCACTCCGATGTCCTGCAGGTCGTTGTAGAAGAAGCCGAGCGCCCAGGTGTCGTCGTCTCGACCCGGGATCGATCCGCGCCCCGAGAGCCCGCCCGCGGCGGACCAGGAAACGGGGTTCGTGTCCTGGTCGGCCAGACCGAGCATCGAGAAGATTCCGAGGCCTTCGTGGTCCTGGATCCCGTTGCCCACATCGACCCGGTCGGGCTTGCGGTCCTCGGTGAACAGGTACTGCCAGCCGCTCCAGTACAGCGCCCAGGCGGTGGAGCTCCTGTTCGCGGACAAGCCGGGGCTGCCGAGGTTGAGCCCCCCCACCTGCGCGAACTCGCCGTCGAAGCCGTAGGCGAAGCCGAGCGTGCCGCCGCCGGGCTGGTCGATGAGGCCCTGCTGGTAGTCGAGCTGTGTCCACCAGGTCGCGCCGTCTCCGATGTCGTCGAAGCCGGAGTTGGTCGACGAGTCCTGAAGGTTGATCAGGAGGCTCTTGACGGCGATGTCGGGGTCGGG
>CAYGST010000494.1:0-4107 GCA_964352415.1 uncultured Planctomycetaceae bacterium
CGGGGGCGCCGGACGGATGGAAGCCGTCGCGACGCCGGCTGCGGGCGAGGTCCAGCGCTCCGCGCATCCGCGCGCGCGGGTCTTCGATCGCGCGCAGCGCGGCGTCGAGGAACAGCGCGTCGCCGCTGCGCGCGTAGTGCTGCACGAGGTAGCGGGCGAGCTGCTCGTGCTCGACGGCCAGCTCGAGCTCCGTGCTCGAGGCGTCACGCTTCGCCGCAAGCTCGTGCGCCGCCTGGAACGCCACGAGGCGCGCCCAGGGATCCGCGGCGCGTACCGCTCCGGACGGATCCGTCCACGGGTCCGCGCTCCAGACGTCGCCGCCCTGCGGCTCGTCGATCAGGCTCGGGAACACCGGCGCGAGGTCGGGGCCGAGGCCCTCGGCCTGCAGCAGCTCGGCGAGCGCGGCGACCCGCTGCACGCCTTCGTCCGGATCCGCTTCCGAGAGGACGCGCCGCCAGGCCGCGACGCGCGCGTCGGTGCTCGAACGCCAGCCGAGCCCGCGTAGAGCCGCGGACGCGCGAGCCCCCGGCTCCGGCGCGGTCCAGTCCTGGTGCGGCGGAGCTTCGTAGCCGAGCTCCTCGGCGCGAATGGTCAGCAGCAGTCGCGCCAGGCCACCGTTCAGCGCGGCGTCGGCCTCCCCCGCCTCGCGCAGCCCGCGCAGGAGCAGCTCGCGCGCGGACACGGCCAGCTCCGGGTTCTGGGAGCGCAGCGCCTCGCGCAGGAGCGGCCAGGCCCCTTCACCGAGGGCGCGCAGTACGGCCCGCGCGCGTCCGCGGCGGTCGTAGTCCTCCGAGCCGAGGTCGAGGATGGCGCGCTCGAGCAGCGCGGCGCGGGCGTCGTCGCTGTCGCCGCCCGCGAGCACCGTCAGCGGCGCGCTCGAGAGCGAGAGCTGAGCGATCGTCAGGCCTTGCCGGAAGCGATAGCGAACGAGCAGCTCCTCGCCGACGTCCCGGTCGACGAGCTCGCGCTGCCCCGGCTCGCCAATGGCGCAGCGGACCCAATCGCCCGCGTCGAGGGTGCGCTCGCGCTCGACGACCAGCAGCGGCGCGCCGCCGGGCGGAAGCCCCTCCTGCTCGGGGAACGTGAAGAGCACGCCGCGGCCGGGCTCCCAGCTCGCGCTCGGCTCCACGGGCGGCGGCGGGAACAGCCGCTCGCCGGTCATGTCGATCTGGCGGCTGAGCACGACGGAGCTCGTACGCAGCTCCTCCACGCGCAGCATCGCGTGCACGCCCTCGGGCAGGCGCAGCGCGAGCACGCGGCCCGCTTGCACGAAGAACAGCTGGTTCGAATAGCCGTCGGGTTCGATCTCGGGGAGCACCCAGCCGCGCTCCTCCTCCGGCGTGAGGTTGCGCGCCTCGACGCCCTCACCGGGCTTGATCTGGACGCCGTTCGAGCGGACGTACTGCACCGTCAGATCGACGCGCAGCTCGTCGCTCGTCGCACTGAGCAGGTTGAGGTCCGTGCCCGGCTCGACCTCGGCGCGCGTGCCGGGCGGCTCGAGGCCCGCCGCGCCGAGCGCGCTCGAGCCGAAGCCGCCGGCATCGCCGACGAGCGCGACGCGGTACTCGCTCAGCCACTTCAAGGCGACCAGGTCGTCGCGGAAGCTCCCTTCGCCGACCTCGTCGAGGGACTCCCAGCGCCCCGGCGGTTCTCCGGGCGCCCCGGGCAAGCGACGGCGCTCGACGCGGTAGAGCGCGCCCGGCTCCGCGGGCCAGGTCAGCGTCACGCCCTCGGGTCCGGAGCTGGCGGTCAGGGCCGCCGGAGCGCGCAGGAGCTCGCGCTGCTCGAGGTCCGTCTCGAGCAGGTACTCGAGCGTCACGGCCTCGGGCGTCACGTCGAGCACGCGCAGGTAGCCCCAGGCGGCGTCGAAGCAGTCGAAGACGAGCTCCTGTCCGACCTCGGGAGCCACCCCCGGCACCGCCTCCCCGCCATCGCGCCCGACGAGGGCCCGCGGCGCCTGCGGGTCCCGCGGCAGGAGTCGCAGCGGGCTGCGCGAGCCGAGCCGGCCGCGGGTGTACTCGAGGGTGGGCCGCTCGCCCTCGGGGCGGCTCGTCACGAGGCCGCTCAGGAGGTCGAGAACGAATCCGACCGGCAGCTCCACGGTCTCCCAGAGCTTCCCCTGCGCCTCCACCGGAACGAGCGGAGCTCCGGGTTGCTGGCCCCTGGCGGCACTCGGACCCAACGCGGGGGGCACGGCGGTCGCCGCGTGAGCGGTCGACGGGCAGGGGAGCGCCAGGAGGAGGGCGGCGAGCTGGGCGGCGAGGCTGGGCATGCGGGCAGCGAGGGCGATCTCGATGGACTTTCCGATCCGTCAGAGCTTCGTACGGGTCCGGGCTTCCAACGGCGAGCCTGCGGTCCTAGAATTTCGCGCCACAGTGGGGACGTAGCTCAGTCTGGTAGAGCGTCGCGTTCGCAATGCGAAGGTCGAGGGTTCGAGCCCCTTCGTCTCCACCACCGTACACCGCCCAGCTCTCCGGAGCTGGGCGGCTCTCGTTCGGGCCGGCTCGTTCCGCGCCGCGCAGCGGATGGGCTGGCAAGCCCCCGCCCGCCCCGGATGCGCAGCGCGTGGCCGGGAGACCCGTTCGAAGCCCGTGTGCGGCCCGGGGAACCCCTTGCGCATCCCCCGCGATCCGTCGCCTGCGCTAGGCTGGTCGCTTCCGGGTTTCGACCTCTCCCCTTCTATTGCCCCGTCCCGCCATGCGCACTCCGCTCCTCGCGACCGCCGCGATCCTTCTCGGCACTGCCGGCCCCGCCGCCGCCCAGTGGTCCTCCGATCCCGCAGCGAACCTGCGCATCGCGACCGGCGCCGGCGAGCAGGTGCAGGCCAAGCTGGCGCCCACGGGCGACGGCGGCACCTACGTCAGCTGGTTCGACAACGGGTCCGGCGGCTACGACGTGCGACTGCAGCGGCTGGACGCAGGCGGCAACGCGCAGCTCGGCGCGAACGGCGTTCTGGTTGCGGACCGCGGGTTCAGCTCGACGCAGGACTACGCGCTCGACGTGGACGCCGCCGGCAACGCGCTGCTCGCGTTCCGCGACGACCGCTTCGGTGGAACGCAGATCACCGCGACAGTGATCGCGCCGAACGGCGCCTCGCTGTGGGGACCGAACGGCGTTCAGCTCACGAACACGACGGGCTTCGTCGCCGCTCCGAAGATCGCGGGAACGAGCGACGGCCAGGCGGTCGTCGCCTGGACGGAGGACGCGGACACGCGCGTGCAGCGCCTCGACGGATCCGGCAATGCCGTCTGGCCCGCCGACGTCGTGCTGACGCCCGCGGCCGGCCGCTACTCCGCGAGCGACCTGCAGGACAGCGGCACGGACGCCATCCTCGGCATCGTTCACCAGACGGGCACGTCGTTCACGTCGCCGAAGCACATCGTCGCGCAGAAGTTCGACGCGGCGGGCGCGGCGCTGTGGGGCGCGAGTCCCGTGGCCGTCTTCGACGGCGGCTCGCTGCAGATCGGCAACTTCCCGACGCTCCAGAGCGACGGGAGCGGCGGCGCGCTGTTCGCCTGGTACGGCGTGAGCCCGCTGCAGTGCTACGCCCAGCGCATCCTCGCGAACGGCAGCGAGGCCTTCCCCCACAACGGATCGCCCGGCTCGACCAGCGCCGCGCAGATTCGCGTGTCGCCGTCCGTCGCCTTCGACGCGCTGAGCAGCTCGACGTTCCTCTTCTGGGAGGAGCAGAACGGCACGCAGAGCCAGAGCGGGCTCTCCGGCCAGCGCTTCGACGCCAGCGGTGCTCCGCAGTGGGGCGCGAACGGGACGACGCTGCTCGGGCTCTCCGCGACGAAGATCACCGGCGTCCAGACGCTCTGGAACGGCACGCAGGCGTTCGTCTTCTGGAGCGCCTCGACAGGCTTCGGACAGGACGTCCTGCGCGGCGCGAGCGTCGACGCCGCGGGCGCCTTCGCCCTCGGCCCGTTCGACGTCGCTTCGACGCCGAGCAACAAGCTGCGGCTGACCGCGCGCACCTCGAGCGCCGGCGAGAGCCTGCTCGCCTGGGAGGACGAAGACCTCGACAGCGGCGACATCCTCGGCCAGAACGTGCGCGCCGACGGCAGCCTCGGCGGTTCGCTCGGAACGCTCGACTGCTTCGGCCTC
>CAYGST010000495.1:0-4083 GCA_964352415.1 uncultured Planctomycetaceae bacterium
CCGGAACCCCTGCCCCCGAAGTCCGAGTGAGCGCCCCTCAGTACCCGAGCGCCCGCAGCGCGCGCAGGATCTCGGGATCCTCGCGCCCCAGCTCCTCGCGCCTCTGCTGCAGCATCCGCGCGAGCTCGGCGAAGTGCCGGTCCGCCGTCGAGAAGCGCAGCAGCTCGCGCGAGAGCGCCTCGAGCGGCGCACCTGCCGGCGGCGCGTCGGAGAGATCGTTCGCCTCGCGCGGGTCGCTGGAGAGATCGTAGAGCTCCTCCGCCAGCACGATGAGCTGGCGCTCGTCCACGGCCCCGTTCGAGCCCGGCGTCGCGACGTGCGTGTAGCGCCGCAGGAGCTTCCAGTCGCCCATCCGCACGGCCTTGGCCTGAACGGCGCGCGCCTTCTCCGCGCGCTCCACCTTCTCGCAGAACACGGGCTCGTCGAGCGCCTCCCCAACCATGACTAGCCCCGCGCGCGAGCGACCCCGAACGGGCCCGAGCGCCCGCCCGCCACCGCGCAGCCGCGGCAGCCGCAACAGCTCGGTCAACGTCGGCACGAGGTCCGCGAGCGCGATGTCTCCGGTGCGCAGCCCCGGCGCCGGGGGCTCCTCCATCGAGTCGGGGAACCGAATCATCAGCGGCACGCGACAGGTCGCCTCGTAGGCGTGGCGCCCGTGCTCGAACCAGTAGTCGTGCTCGCCGAGGCTCTCGCCGTGGTCCGCCGTCACGACGACGACGGTGTTCTCGAGGGCGCCGGAGGCCCGCAGCGCAGCGAGCAGGCGCCCGAGCTCGGCGTCGACGTGGCTGACCTCACCGGCGTAGAGCGCGCGCACGCGCGTCGCGTCGATGCCGCCGTCCGAGAGCCGGGCCTCCGCCGGGACGTTGTAGTCGGCGACCCACTGCGGACGCTCGGCGCCCGGCAGCGCCGGCGGCACGCGCTCGATCGCTTCGCCCGCGCGCGCGATGGCCGCGCTGCGGTGGGGCTCGGGGGGCTCGTAGGCGCCGTGCGGATCCATGTAGTGCGCGTACAGGAACCAGGGCTTGGTCGGGCGCAGGAAGGAGCGCTGCGGGCCGGCCCCATCCGCGGACGGCTCACCGAGGTCGAGCGCGCACAGGACGCCGTCAGTGAGCGAGGTCGCGCCGCGCAGCGGAACGTCGTGGGGCGGAACGCCGCCCTCGTCCGGCAGGTCTTCGACCCACAGGTCGAAGCCGCGTGCGAGGCCCGAGAGCTGATCTTGCAGGACGTAGTTGCCGACGATCGCCGCGGTGCGGTAGCCGCCGGCGGCGAGCCCCTCGGCGAGGACCGGGACGTCCGCCGCGAGCGGCGTCGTCAGGTCGCGCACCCCGTGGTCGTGCGGATAGAGACCCGACAAGAGCGTCGCCACCGACGGCGTCGTCTTGGCGCGCGGGCTCTGGGCGTGGTCGAACACGACGCACTCCGCCGCGAAGGCGTCGAGGTTCGGCGTCAGGCTCGGCAGGTCGCCCTGGGGACCCACGTGGTCGGCGCGCAGGGTGTCGACGACGATCAGGAGGACGTTCGGCTCCTGGCGCTGGCGCGCGCAGCCGCCGGTGGAGAGGGCGAAGGCGAGGCCGGTGGCCAGGAGGACGGCGAGCGGGAAGGGGCGGCGCACGCGGGTGACCCTACCCAAGCCCCGCTGGCGCGTCGACGGGGCAGCGCGCTCGGTGTCGGGCGGGTGCGCTCGCGATCGCGGGCCCCCGGCGCGGATCGGAGCCCTCCGGCTGCTATCATCCCGCGCCCCGAAACGGACCCCATCCCCGCGAACATGACCGCAGAGACCCCGCTCGAGCGCCTCCAGGCGATGCGCGAAGCCTCCCTCCAGGGAGGCGGCGCCGCCCGCATCGAGGCCCAGCACAAGAAGGGCAAGCTCACCGCCCGCGAGCGCATCGACCTCTTCGTCGACGAGGGCTCGTTCGTCGAGCTCGACCGCTTCGTCACGCATCGCTGCCAGGACTTCGGCATGGCCGAGCAGCAGATCCTCGGCGACGGCGTCGTCACGGGACACGCGCGCGTCGACGGTCGCCCGATCTTCCTCTTCAGCCAGGACTTCACTGTCTTCGGCGGCTCGCTCAGCGAGACGCACGCGGAGAAGATCTGCAAGGTGATGGACGCGGCGATGAAGGTCGGCGTGCCCGTCGTCGGGCTGAACGACTCGGGCGGCGCGCGCATCCAGGAGGGCGTGAAGAGCCTCGGCGGCTACGCCGAGATCTTCTGGCGCAACACGCGCGCCTCGGGCGTCATCCCACAGATCTCCGGCATCGTGGGACCCTGCGCCGGCGGCGCGGTCTACAGCCCGGCGATCACCGACTTCGTGTGCATGGTCGAGGGCACCTCGTACATGCACATCACCGGCCCCGACGTGGTCAAGACGGTGACGCACGAGGAGGTCACGAGCGAGGACCTCGGGGGCAGCGCGGTGCACGCCGCGACCTCCGGCGTCGCGCACTTCACGTCGGTGGACGGGCGCGCCCAGATGGCGCTCCTGCGCAGCCTGCTGTCGTACCTGCCGCTGAACAACGCCGAGGAGCCGCCGTTCGTCCCGACCGAGGACCCCGTCGACCGCTGCGACAAGGACCTCGACACGCTCGTCCCCGACGACCCGCAGAAGCCCTACGACATGCGCGAGGTCATCACGCGCGTCGTCGACCAGGGCAGCTGGCTCGAGGTGCACGAGGCCTACGCGCTGAACATCCTCGTCGGCTTCGCGCGCCTCGGTGGCCACGTCGTCGGCATCGTCGCCAACCAGCCGTCGGTGCTCGCGGGCTGCCTCGACATCGACGCGTCGGTGAAGGGCGCGCGCTTCATTCGCTTCTGCGACGCCTTCAACATCCCGATCGTGACCTTCGAGGACGTGCCCGGCTTCCTGCCCGGGACCGACCAGGAGCACGGCGGCATCATCCGTCACGGCGCGAAGCTCTTGTACGCCTACTGCGAGGCCACGGTGCCGAAGCTGACCGTCATCACGCGCAAGGCCTACGGCGGCGCCTACGACGTCATGGGCTCGAAGCACATCCGCTCCGACCTGAACCTCGCCTGGCCCGGCGCGACCGTGGCGGTGATGGGGGCGGCAGGTGCGGTCAAGATCCTCTACCGGCGCGAGATCGCGGCGGCTGCGGATCCGGCGAAGGCCGAGGCCGAGTACACGGCCGAGTACGAGCGGCGCTTCAACAATCCGTACATGGCCGCCGCGCGCGGCTTCCTCGACGACGTGATCGAGGCGCGCGACACGCGCCCGCAGCTGATCCGGGCGCTCGAGCTGTACAAGACCAAGCACGAGGAGAAGCCGGTGCGCAAGCACGGGAACATTCCGCTCTGATGTTCAAGCGCATCCTGATCGCGAACCGCGGCGAGATCGCGCTGCGTGTCATCCGCACCGCGCGGGAGATGGGCATCGAGTGCGTGACGGTCTTCTCGGAGGCCGACCGCGAAGCGCTGCACACCCGCATGGGCCACTACGCCGTCCCGCTCGGCGGCTTCCTGCCGAACGAGAGCTACCTCGTCGCCGACAAGATCCTGCAGGCCGCCAAGGACACCGGCGCCGAGGCGATCCACCCCGGCTACGGCTTCCTCTCCGAGAACGCCGACTTCGCGCGCGCCGTGAAGGCCGCGGGCCTGGCCTGGATCGGGCCGCCGACCCGGGCCATCGAGGTCATGGGCGACAAGATCGAGAGCCGCCGCGCCATGCAGGAGGCGGGCGTCCCGCTCGTGCCCGGCATGACCGAGCCCGCCAAGGACGTCGCAGCCGCCGAGCGCGCCGCCGCCGAGATCGGGCTGCCCGTCGCGCTCAAGGCCGCCGCGGGCGGCGGGGGCAAGGGCATCCGCATCGTGCGCGAGGCCTCCGAGATCGCCTCGGCCTTCCGTACCGCCTCCGGCGAGGCGCTGAGCGCCTTCGGCGACGGTCGCCTGTACGTCGAGCGCTACGTCGACAACCCGCGCCACATCGAGATCCAGGTGATGTTCGACCAGCACGGGAACGGCATTCACCTCGGCGAGCGCGAGTGCTCGGTGCAGCGCCGCCACCAGAAGCTCATCGAAGAGAGCCCGAGTCCGGCGTTGACCGACACCGAGCGCGCCGACGTAGCC
>CAYGST010000496.1:0-4078 GCA_964352415.1 uncultured Planctomycetaceae bacterium
GAGTACGAGCTCCACGGTGCCGGTCGCTTCCTGACCGCCGCCGGGGCGACCGCCGCCCCGATCGCCCGCTCACCGCCAGAGCGTCCCACCGCACGCCGCCCCGCCGATTTGGACCGGCGGGGAAGGAACCGAGCCTCGGCTCGTCCGTCCCTAGACCGGAATCCCCGGTCACCCCCCCTCGACACACCCGGAACCCTGGGCCCTCCGACACCGGCCCTCGATGCTGCCATGAAACCTCTTGGAGTCCTCATTCTCGTCATCGTCGCCGTCGGCGGCCTGTTCTTCGCGATCTACCAGCTCGGTGGTGACTCCGGCGAAGGGGAGGGCACCGTCCCGAGCCTCGAGGTCGACTCCGGCGACGAGTCCGGAACGGGCACGAGCGGCACCAGCACCGCGTTGACCGACCCCGACCGCAACCGAACCAGCGAGGCCGTCGAGTCCACCACGACGGTCATGGACCGCGAAGAAGCCAACCCGACCGGCGGCGACCAGTACGAGAACACGGTCAGCGGCCTCGTGCTCGGCGCCGACCAGCGCCCCGTGGCGAACGCCATGGTGACCCTGACGCGCGCCGGCCTCTCCGGTCAGATCTTCGTCAACGAGGCCCTGGATCGGTCCAAGGACATCAGCGCGCTCACGAACGACCAGGGCAAGTACATCTTCGCGAACGTCGAGCCCTACGATCAGTACTCGGTCGAGGCCAACGCGGAGGGCTACGCGCGCAGCGAGATGCCCGGCGTCGTGGTCGACGCGATCGGCAACGTCGAGCTGCCCCCCATCGTCCTCGGGGTCGGCGCCTCGCTCTCGGGCGTCGTGCTCGACACGGCGGGCAACGCCGTCCCCGGCGCGACCCTGCGCCTCGACAGCATGTTCATGGCGACCGGCGGCGAGGCCTCGCCCGACGCCATCGAGACCACGAGCAAGAGCGACGGCACGTACCTGTTCGGCAACGTGCCCGCCGGCAACCGCACTCTCAACGTCAAGGCCGACGGCTACGCGAACCTGACCAAGGGCGGGCTCGTCTTCCGCGGCGAGGAGCCGCTGACCCTGACGATCACGCTCGAGGTCGCCGAGATGATCTGCGGCAAGGTCATCAGCAAGTCGGGCACCCCCGTCGAGGGCGCGAAGGTGCTCGGGATGAGCTTCTCGAACGCCGCCAAGAACTGCCGTGACGACACGCTCACGGACGAGAACGGCGAGTTCTGCCTGAGCCGCGTGGCTCCGGGCCAGTACACGATCGCGGTGACGGCTGCGGGCTACCGCGCCGGCCACGAGAACCGCGTCAAGCCGGGCGGCGCCGGGCTCGTGATCGAGCTCGTCGAGCAGGGCATGGTCAGCGGCCGCGTCCTCGCGAACGGCGAGGCTCCGATCGGTGCCTACACGGTCCAGCTGCGCCAGACGCACCCGGGCCAGAAGATCACCTCGCGCATCGGCAAGCCCGTCACGCTGACCAGCGCCGACGGCGCCTTCTCGATCGAGTGCTCGCAGTCGGGCACGTTCATGATCGAGGGCCGCGCCGCCGGCTTCGCTCCGACCTTCTCGGACGAGTTCCGCTTCACCCAGGGCCAGCCGATGAACAACGTCATCGTGCGCCTGTCGAGCGGCGGCTCGATCACGGGCAACATCGTCGATCCCGACGGCAAGCCCGTCCCGCGTCCGCGCATCACGACCCACGCCAACGACTGGACGAACAGCCTGTTCGACCGTGCCCTCGGCGACCAGTTCCCGACCAACGTCACGCAGACGGCCACGACCGGCAACGGCGCCGGGCGCTTCGAGCTCGACAACCTGACGGCGGAGACCTACCAGATCCGAGTGCGCGCGCCCGGCTTCTGCGAGGCCACGATGAAGGACGTCTTCGTGACCGAGGGCAAGGCCACCAACGTGGGCCAGGTCCAGCTGATCCGCGGCGGTGAGATCACCGGTACGGTCATCGACCTTGCGGGCCAGCCGGTCGTCGGCGCCACGGTCAACCTGAAGCCCGACGGCCGACCCGGGGACGAGCTTCCGCGCAACTACACGGCCCAGGCCGGCGCGGACGGCAAGTACGTCCTGCGCAACGTGTGGCCGGGCAAGTACAAGCTCTCCGCCAGCCGCGGCGGTGGCGGCGGCGACCCCTTCATCGACCTGATCTCGAACGACCAGAACAGCGTCCAGCTGGTGTCGATCCAGGACGGAGGCACCCAGCACTTCGAGCTGAAGGTCGCCCAGTAAGCCGCGCGCGCTCCGAACGTGTCTCCGAGCGCGACCGATTGGGAGGCGGAGCTCTCCGCCTCCCTCGGCTATCCCGTGCGGGTCGAGCTGACCCGCTCACGCAGCTACCCGATCCAGCTGCGCCACCCGAAGCCCGCCGAGCTGCGCGAGCGACCGGAGCTGCGCAAGGGCTGGGTCGTCCGCCTGCACCGCGTCTTCGCCGACGCCCCCGCCGAGGTCCGCGCCGACCTGGCGAGCTGGATACGCGCGGGGCGCCGCGCGCGCCGCGCCTCCCGTGAGCTCGGTGCGTGGACCGAGCGCGCCATCGCGGAGGAGCCGCCGCCCCCCAGGCGCCGCGTCACGCTCCTCCCCGCGGGCGAGGTCCACGACCTGACGCGGCTGACCGCAGACCTCCTCGAGGCGGAGTTCCAGGGCGAGTTCGAGGGGGAGCGCGTCGCTCCGGACCTCACCTGGGGTCGGCGCGGGAAGAGCCGCGCGCGCGGACGGCTGCAGCTCGGCAGCTACCAGCCCGAAGGCAATCTGATTCGCATCCACCCGGTGCTCGATCAGCGCGCGGTCCCGGCCTGGCTCGTGCGCTACGTGCTGTTCCACGAGCACCTGCACGCGGCGCTGCCCTCCGAGAAGGACCCGGCGACGGGTCGTACGAGCCACCACGGCCGGCGCTTCCGCGAGCGCGAGCGGGCCTACGCGGACTACCCGCGCGCGCTCCTGTGGGAGCGCCAGCACCTCGGCCGGCTGCTGCGCTCGGCGCGCGCCGGCAAGCCGCTGGGACGCCTCTCCGCGCTCACAGTTTCGATCGAGTCCAGGCTTCCGTTCGGTCGGCGGCCTGACTGACGGCCTTGCCCATCGCCGCCGCGAAGCCCTCGGCGTCGCGGGTGAGGAGCGGCTCCTCGAGGCGCAGGCGACGGCGGTGCTGCGTGTCGCCCGACTCGAGCGTGAGGATCAGCTCGAGGACCGCAGCCGAGCGCCCTTCGCGCACGTCGCCCTCGCAGGCGACCAGCGCCACCTGCAGGGACGGGTCCCCAGGCCTCAGGGAGGCGCGGAAGCCGCCGCCCTCGTAGAACAGATCGCCGAGCCGCTCCGCGAGGAGCTCGGATGGATCACGGGCCCAGCGGTGCTCCTCGTCGGCCACCAGCTCGGTGCCCGAGATCCGCCAGATCATGCCGCGGCGCAGCTCGATGCGCGGCTCGACGCCCTGGAAGCGCAGCGGCCGCACGCCGGGCTCGGCGCGCAGGTCGATCGGATCGAGAGGCGGCACGTAGGTGTGCAGCGGAATCGCGGGTGACTTGGACAGGCACGACGCGAAGAGGAGCGGCGCGGCCGCGAAGTAGGCGAGGGAGTTGCGGCAGGTCATCGCGGTGAGAAGGGCTTTCTGGCCGAACGGCCGTAGATCAGCGCGGCGGGGTCACGCGAGAGGATGTCCGTCATGTTCTCGACCGAGCCGAGGGCAGCGTCGAGCGACTTGAGGCTGCGCTGGAGGTCGCGCACGAGCTGGGTCAGCTCGAGGCTGGTCTCCTCGAAGCCCCGGCCGGCCGCGGCCATCGCCGCGACCGCCGCGGGGATGTCGGAGCCCTGGAAGTCCTCACGGAACGCGTCGGCCGCGCCGCTGATGCTCCCGACGAAGCGCTCGACATCGCCGCCATCGCCGCGCAGCTGCTGCAGCAGGCCGCGCAGCTCGACGAGCGTCCCGTCCAGCTCCCGGAAGGTAACCGACTCGCGGTCGACGAGCGGGGAGCTGCGAAGAGACGTCATCAACTCGTCTGCGTTGCGCAGCACGGATACGGACTCCTCGTTCAGCGCGGCGAAGTCCACCCGCTCGAGCCCGTCGTCGATCCGCGCCAGCACGCTGGCGGCGCGCGTGGAG
>CAYGST010000497.1:0-4051 GCA_964352415.1 uncultured Planctomycetaceae bacterium
GCTCTTCGGCGCCCTGCGTGGGTGTACGGCATTGCTGCGGCACCGTACACCCACGACTCAATCCTCCCAGAACCGATCCAGCCGCTCGAGCGCCGCCTGCGTGTCGTAGCGCGAGTTCCCGTACCGGTACGCGCGATACAGCGTGCGCAGCGCGGAGGTCTCGTCCGGGTCCTCGAGCTCGGTCAGGCGCAGCACCGGGAAGACGGTGCGCCACATCCAGCCCGACTGGCGCCGGCCGAGGCGCACCTGGCCGGCGGTGGCGAGGGCGTTGACCGCGAGGCAGGCCTGGACCTCGGGGTCGTCCTCCTCGTCCAGGGCCTCCAAGAGGCGCAGCTGGGCGCGCGGGGAGTGCAGCTTCCAGGTTCCACGGGCCGCGGCGAGCCGCACGGCCGGGTTCGGGTCGTCGAGGCGCTCGAGCCACTCGAGAGGAGTGTCCTCCTCGAGCGTCCGCGAGAGGCGCGCGAGCGCTTCGGCCGTGTGATCGGCGGCGACGCGGTGGGTCGCGAGCAGCGTGCGCCACTCGAGCGAACCCGTCTCGCGGTGCAGGTCGAAGACGATCGCCCAGCCGAGGAAGTGCACGAGCACGTTCTCGCGCACGGTGTGACTCGCGCCGGAGTCGAGCGAGAGCAGACGCTCGATCTCGGCCCGGTCGAGCTGCTGCTCGCGCAGCTCGCGCCACGGCCAGCAGGCGAGCCCGTCGACGACCCACTCGCCGTGGTGCAGCGCGCCGTCGCCGAGCAGCATCGCGAAGCCCTCCTCGAACCAGAGGGGCAGGTCCGCTCCTTGTTCGGCGAGCCGCGCGTGGATCAGCTCGTGGACGGAGGTGCCGACGTCCGCGGTGCCGACGAACACCCCGCCCGGGGCCATGAAGCCGTTGCCGCCGCGCGTGTGGAAGGCGCGGACGCGCGCCGGTCCGATGCCGGGGATGTCGGCGATCGTGCCGTCGCCGCCCGACGTGATCCTGCCGCGCGTGCCGTCCTGCATCTCGACGCCGCCGTTCCAGGCGTGCACGCGGACGCCGTCCTCGAACGGTCCGAGCAGCTCCTCCACGGCCTCAAAGGCCGGCTGCACGGCGCGGTGGAACTCCTCGCTCGAGACCTGCTCGCCCGAGCGCACGTAGAGCGACCAGCCCTCGTACTGCTCGGCCCGCTGCCAGCTGGAGCAGCCGGCGAGCAGGAACAGGGTCGCGGCCAAGGCGGCGCGCAGGGTCGTCTCGAGTTTCATCGTGCGTTCGCCGCTTTCGTCATGCGTTCGCGGAGGGGGGCTGGCCTCCCGCGTCCTGGGGGTATCATACCGGCCCCCCTGAAAGGCGGAGCTCCGCACCGCCGGACCTCGACGGGCCGCGCGGCCACCGGGGGTTCGATCCTCACCTTACTCTCCAGCAAGAACTCTTCTCCGATGGCCGACTACCGACTCGAGCTCGACGCCCCCAACAACATCGTCATGGTGATGGTCACCGAGGACGACGGCAGTGAGCACGACTATCAATTCGACTTCGACCCCAAGTCCGGACGCTGGGAATTCGCGGAACGCGATCTGCTCGAGCGCGACTTCGGCGAGGAGTGGGTCGAGGAGTTCGAGGAGAAGATCGAGGCGATGATCAAGGGCGCCGTCGGGAGCGACGACTAGATGCCGGACGGGGCCCCGAGCCCGCGGGTCTTCGTCCTCGTGCTGGACTCGCTCGGCGTCGGAGCGCTTCCGGACGCGGGCGAGTTCGGTGACGCCGGCGCGCACACGCTAGACCACCTCGTCGAGGCGGCCGGTGGCCTCGACGCGCCGCGACTTCGCGCCCTCGGACTCGGCAACATCGCCGGCGTGAGCGCCGTGCCGGCGAGCGACGCGCCCGCTGGCGCCTTCGGGCGCTGCGCCGAGGTCTCGCCGGGCAAGGACACCTCGACCGGTCACTGGGAGATGATGGGCTGTCCGCTCGACGCGGCCTTCCCCGTCTTCCCGGACGGCTTCCCGCCGGAGATCCTCGACCCGATCCTCGCGCGCACCGGGGTCTCGGGCGTCCTGTGCAACGCGACTGCGTCGGGTACGGAGGTGCTCGAGCGGCTGGGCGAGGAGCACATTGCCACCGGCAAGCCGATCGTCTACACGAGCGCCGACAGCGTCTTCCAGGTCGCGGCGCACGAGCAGCACTTCGGTCTCGAAAGGCTGTACGCGTTCTGCGAGGTCGCGCGCGAAGTGCTGACGCCCTACGGCGTCGGCCGAGTCATCGCGCGGCCGTTCGTCGGCGAGCCGGGCAGCTACCAGCGCACCTACAACCGCAAGGACTACTCGCTGCTGCCGCCGCGCGAAACGGCGCTCGACGCGCTGACCGCCGCCGGCGTGCCCGTCGTCGGCGTCGGCAAGATCAGTGACATCTTCGCGGCGCGCGGCATCAGCGAGAGCCACCACACCGAAGGCAATCGCGACGGCATGCGCACGACGCTCGAGCTCGCGCGCAGCGCTGGCGGCGAGTTCGAGCGCGGGCTCTTGTTCCTGAACCTCGTCGACTTCGACATGCTCTACGGCCACCGGCGCGACGCCGTGGGCTACCGCGCTGCGCTCGAGGCCTTCGACACGGACCTCGTCGAGCTGGAGGCCGCGCTGCGCCCGAACGACGTCGTGATCCTGTGCGCCGACCACGGTAACGATCCGACGCACCTCGAGACGACCGACCACACGCGCGAGTACACGCCCGTGCTCGTGACGGGCCCGAACGTGCGCGCCGGCGCCGACCTCGGCACGCGCGCGACGATGGCGGACATCGGCGCGACGGTTTGCGACGCGCTCGGCGTCGCCAGCCCCGGCGCCGGCAAGTCGTTCCTGCGCGAGGCGACGACGGCCTGATGGACGTCCGCAGCGTCCTCGCCACCAAGCGCGACGGCGGCGCGCTGTCGCGCGAGGAGATCGAGTTCTTCCTCGAGGGCTACGTCGCCGGCTCGATCGAGGAGTTCCACGCCTCGGCGCTCCTGATGGCGATCTACGTGCACGGCATGCAGCCGGCAGAGCTGTCGGACTGGACGCGCGCGATGCTGCACTCGGGCGGGACGATCGACTTCGCGGGCCTGGACCGGCCGACGGCGGACAAGCACTCGACCGGCGGCGTCGGCGACAAGGCGTCCTTCCCGCTCGCGCCGGCCGTCGCGGCCTGCGGCGTGTGCGTCCCGATGATCTCGGGTCGCGGCCTCGGCCACACCGGCGGGACGCTGGACAAGCTCGAGTCGATCCCGGGCCTGCGCACGCAGCTCGACGAGGCCGAGTTCCGCGCCGCGGTCGAGGAGGTCGGCGCGTGCATCGCGGCGCAGACCGAGGACCTCGTGCCCGCGGATCGCAAGCTCTACGCGCTGCGCGACGTGACCGGTCTCGTCTCGTCCATCCCGCTGATCGCCTCGTCGATCCTGTCGAAGAAGCTCGCCGAGGGAGCGGCCTCGCTCGTGCTCGACGTCAAGTTCGGCAGCGGCGCCTTCCTGCCCGACGTCGCCGTCGGGCGCGAGCTGGCCGAGACGATGATCGCCCTCGCGGGCGAGATGGGCGTGCCCGCGCGCGCGCTGCAGACCGCCATGGATCGCCCGCTCGGCCGCGCGGTCGGCCATTCGCTCGAGATCGAAGAGAGCCTCGCCTGCCTGCGTGGCGGCGGCCCCGCGGACCTGCGCGCGCTCGTCTGCGCGCTCGGCGGCGAGATGCTCGCGATGAGCGGCGTCGAGTCCGACGCGGAGTCGGGCGCCGCGCGCATCGCCGGCGCGCTCGACGACGGCAGCGCGCTCGAGCGCTTCGAGCGGATGTGCGCGCGCCAGGGAGCGACGCCCGGCGTGTGGTTCGACGCGTCCGGCGATCCGGCGCGCACCGAACGCGAGGACCTCTGCGCGACCCGCGCCGGCCACCTGCGCTTCCTCGATCTGCGCGAGCTCGGACTGGCGCTCGTGGACCTCGGCGGCGGCCGCAAGCGCCTAGCGGACGCGATCGACCCCGGCGTCGGCTTCGTCTTCCACGCGGGCGCGGGCGACGCGTTCGGCGAAGGCGACGCCATCTGCACGATCCACCACCGCGGCGGCCGCGGCCTCGA
>CAYGST010000498.1:0-4038 GCA_964352415.1 uncultured Planctomycetaceae bacterium
CCGCGCGCCCGGACGCCGGCGGACCCGCGTGCGTCGCCGAGGTGCCGCCGTCCGCGCGCTCGGGGGCGAGTTGGGCGGACGGGCAGACCCGGCGCGCGGGCCGCGACCTCCTGCGCGGCACTCCCCAGGAGGTCCTCGCGCGCCTGGCGGCCGGCGATCCGCTCGGCCTGGGCCCGCGCGTGAGCCGCGCGCTGCGCCGCCGCCGGCTCCTGTTCGACGAGGGCCAGGCGCTGCTGCGCGCGTTCGCGACCTGCGCCCGCTTCGGCGCAGGCTACCGCGGCCGCCCCGCTCTCGGCCGCTGGCTCGATGCCCAGGTGGAACTCGCCCTCGACACCCTGGTCGAGGAGCCGCCCGCGGGTCCGCCGTCGCCCCGGGAACTCGACCTCGCCCGTCGCCTGCACCTCGATCCCGAGCGCCTGGCGCTCGCCCGGGCTCGCTTCCATCGCCTGCCGTTCGCGGCGCGCGACGCCTTCTACCAACTCGTGCTCGACGGCCGTCCCCTCGACGACCTCGCGTACCCCGGCGGCCGGAGCGCCGTGGAGATCGCGCGCGACGCCAGGCGTGCGCTCGCGATCTTCCTCGAGCTCCGTCCCGTGCTTCCTCTTCGTGAGATCCGACCATGAACGAGCTCCGACCCCACGCCTCCGATCCCGGTCTCGGCACCCGCGTCCGCCGCTCCCTCGCCGCGCTCTCGCGCGCGGCCTGCGCGGAGCCCCTCGTCTGGATGCCGCGCGCCTGCTTCTCCTGGGAGCACGTCGTGCTGCGCCCTGCGCGGCGGGGGCGACTCGCGACCTTGCCGGACCTGCGCCGCGAGCTGCGCGCCATCCACCTCTGGGAGCAGATCGAGCTCCTGCGCGGCGCCGTCGAGCTGCGCCTCGCCGGGACGCTCGCCGGGCGCCTGCTCGGCGAACCGTGGGCGCTCGACGAGGGGTGCTGGCGCGAGCGCTGCGCCGACGAGATCGGAGCGGCGCTCGCGAGCGGCATGCGCGTCATCGGCGAGCTGCTGGCCTGCGCGCTGCAGCCGCGTTCGAGCTGGTCCTCGGCTCTCGAGCTCGCGCAGGCGCTCGTCGCGCTGCGCACAGGCCCGGGGGCGAAGCTGCTCCTGGCTCGCACGCAGTTCGCTGCAGGGGAGCGCGAGGCGGCTCACGCGACGCTCGAACGCATGGACGTCGCCCGGCTCACGTTACTGGAGCGCGCGAGCTGGCGCCTCTGCCGCGCGGAGCTCGTGCTGGCGGATGGCGGCGCGTGCGACGGCAGCCGCCGGACCTCCGAGGCTACGGACCCGGCGCTGGCGAAGGCGCTCGACCACCTGCAGCGTGCGGCGGTGCTCGGCGCGGGCTTGCGGGCGCGACTCTCGGCGCTCGCGCTCGCGCAGGAGCTCGACGCGACGGCCCAGGAGGCCCTCGCCCTCGAGCGCATCGCCGAGCTCGGATCCGACGCGGCGAGACGCGGCCGCGCGCTGCGCGAGCTGGTCGAGGCGCGCGCGCTGCTCGGCCGCCCGCTCGGTGACGCCGCGCGCCGGCGACTGGAGCGTTCGCTCGGCACGATCGTGGGCGGCCCGTCGCAGAGGTGCGAGGCGTGAGCCGCTCCGGCGAGTCCGCCAGCGCCCCCGACCGGGCACTCGAGCTGCTGGTCCCCGAAGGCGGCGAACTGCGCGAGGAGGCCCAGGCCGTGGCGGAGTTCGCGCGTGGCTTGAGAGGAGCGGGCGAGGTCGGCGCGGTGACGGCGCCGTCCCCGCGTGAGGCGCGCCTCGCCTTCGAGGAAGAGGCGCGCACGCGCTCGGCCGGCGCCATCGAGGATCTCCTCGTGCACCACCTGCGCGCGGTCTACGCCGGGCGCAGCTTCCTCTCGCTGCCGCCCGTGCGCTCCGGCGTTCAAGCGGCCTGGGAGGGGCTCGTTGAGCTGCGCGATGGTCGAAATGGAGTGCCAGGCGTTCCGGAGCCCGGCGAGTCGCCGCTCACGGTCGCGGCGCGGCTGCTCGAGGGTCTCTACCGGCTCGATCACGACCCAGCGACGCTCGAGCTCTGGCGGGCGCGCCTGGAGCACGCCAGCGGTGGGGCGCGCGTCGGCGAGCGCGCGTTCCGGGAGCGACTCGAGCGGGTTCCGGCGCGCGGACCTGGCAGCCGCACGTTCGCGGCCCTCGGCGTGGCGGCCTGCGAGTGCCTGTTCGATCGCGGCGCGCTGCGCGAGGCGCGCGCGCTCCTGGACGAGTTGCCCGAGGGCGCGAGCGGCGCCACGGGACGCCGACTGCAACGGCTGCGCAGCTGGGCCGGGCTGCTGCTCGGCGAGGCCGACGCAGAGCGCGCCGAAACCTCAGTGGAGGACGCCGAGCAAGAGCTCCCGAACGCGCTCGTGCAGCTACGTCGGGACTGGCCGGAGGCGCTTTCCGCGCTGGCCGGCCGCGAGGTGCGCATGGCTTCGATGAGCGGGCAGCTCGGCGAGGACTGGCGCTGGCGTCCGTTCCGCGCGGAAGGCTCCGTCGGCGATCGCCGCCGGCTCGGCGCTGTCGCCCTGGCGGTCTTCGCGTTCGGGCCCGCGCGCACGGCGCACTCGCTGCACGTCGACGCTGCGCCCGGGCTGCGCCGGCGCGTGGACGGCTGGCTCGCGGACCGTGACGGCGCGTGCTGCGTGCCGACGCGACCCGAGCACGCGCTCGTCATCGAGGCGACCACGCGGCGCCTGCACGGAGCGCCGTCCCCGAGCGCGCTCGGGGACCTGTCGCTCGCGGCCGCGCTGGTCCCCGTGCTCGACGACGAGGGCGAAGCGGCGGGCTGGGTCCACCTCGAGTGGGAGCACCACCTGATCCCGGACGAGCAGACGCTGCTCCAGGTCGCGCGCTCCTGGCGAGCTCGGGTCCTGCGGGCAGCGAGCGGCGCGAACCGCGCCAGCTGGAGCTCGGACCGTGTCGGTGAGCCCCTCGTCGGTCTCGATGGCTGGACGCCCGGCGACGCGTCGAAGCGCACGGCGGAGCCGCTGGAGGAGCCCGCGCGGGGGCTGTGCGCCGGGACCTTCGAGGCGTTCGTCGAGACGCTGGGCCTGAAGCTCCGCCAGCGTCGCTGGTGGGGCTTCGCGCACGAGCGCGGGCGGACGAGCTACGTGACGGGCGGCGGCGAAGGGCTCGAGGACCTCGACGCGACCCCCGGCGGCGCGCGCGGGCTCGATCGCTGCCTCGCGACTTCGGGCGTCGTGCGCTTCGACGAGCCCGACGCGCACCTCGCGCTGCACGCGCAGAGCGCCTCCGGCCTCGTGTTGCCGTTCGTCGACGAGGGCCGGGTCGTGGGCCTCGTCGCGGTGGAGTCGAGCCGCCGCCGCGACTTCCGTCCGGAGGAGGTCGCGCGCTTCGCCGAGTGCGCGCGGGACTTCGCGCTCTCCTTGTCGATCGCGCGCTTCCGTGCCTGGCACCTGCAGCGCTTCGGCTTCGATCTGCACCTCGACACCTCGCGTCCGCCGTTCCGGGCCTTCGCCGCGCGCCTGGCGGCGGCGGCGCGCTCCCACTCGCCCGTCGTCCTGTGCGGACCGAGCGGGGCCGGCAAGCGCGTGTTCGCGCGCTGGCTGCACTGGAGTCGAGGGCGGGAGAGCGAGGAGCTGGACGTCGTGCACGCGGAGCTCGACCTCGCAGAGGCAACGCGCGAGTCGTTCGCGGCGCGGCTCGGACGCGAGCGGGGCGGGATGCTCCTCGACGCGCCGGACGCGCTCAGGCCGGCGTTGCAGGAGGAGCTCCTGCGCTTCCTCGAGGGCGAGCCCGGAGCGCGCGGTGGCGAGGCGACGGGCGTCGGGGGTCCGCGCGCGCGCTTGCTGGTCACGACGACGTGCCCGCTCGCGGACGCGGTCGAGGCGGGGACGCTGCGGCCGGAGCTCGCCGCGCGTCTGGACCGCTTTCAGGTGTTCGTGCCGGCGCTGCGCGAGCGGCGCCAGGACATCCCCGGGCTGGTGGACTTTCTCGCGCGGCGCTTCGCGGCCGAGGAGGGCGCGCGGCCGCCGCGCTTCGACGACGGCGCACTGACGCCAGAGCAGCGCCAGTGCGCGGTCGTCGAAGCG
>CAYGST010000499.1:0-4033 GCA_964352415.1 uncultured Planctomycetaceae bacterium
GCGGGGCGACAGCGACGGCCGGAGAGCGGGCCGCGGCTGCCGCAGGTCGCCTGGGCGAGCCCCGGAATCGCGGATAGACTTGTCTCGCCGGTCCGCTTTCGGCGCGAGGCCTCTCGGAGGCCTGCGCCGGCGGCCGAAGAGGTCCCAGGCCCCGCTCGTCCCCGTGAGAATCGTCCTCGTCAATCCGCCCAGCCCGCCCGAGTACCGCGTCAGCCGCGGGCTGATGGGGGGCTTCGGCATGGCCGTGAACCCCGGCCTGCTCTACCCGCCGATCGAGCTGGCGCACGTCGCGTCCGTCCTCGAGGCCGAGGGGCACGAGGTCGTCATCCACGACGGCGACGCGCTCGACCTCGACCTGGACGGCTCCGCGCAGCGGCTGCTGGACGAGGGCGCGGACTTCGTCTGCCTGGACTCCTCGAGCACCTCGCTCGACCGCGACCTCGAGCTGGCGCGCCGCCTGCGCACCGGGCTCGGCGTGCCGGTCGGCATCCTCGGCTCGCAGGTGACCTACACGCCGGACGAGATCTTCGAGAACGCGAGCGTCGACGTCGTCATCCGCGGCGAGCCCGAGTTCACCGTGCGCGACCTCGCGCGCCGCGTCGCCGCCGGCCAGGGCTTCGCCGGCGTCGCCGGCACGAGCTGGCGCTCGGACGGCGGCGACGTCGTCCACGAGCCCGAGCGCGACAAGATCAAGGAGCTGGACGAGCTGCCGATCCCGGCGCGCCACCTGCTCGACAACCAGGCCTACCGCTTCCCCGGCATCGAGGGCGCGATCACGACGGTCAAGTCGTCGCGCGGCTGCCCGCTCAACTGCTCCTTCTGCGGGTACACGCTCGCGCAGGGCCTGCGCTTCCGCTTCCGCTCGCCGGAGCACGTGCTGGGGGAGCTCGAGGACCTGTACAAGAACCACGGCATCGCCCACGTCGTCTTCCGCGACCCGATCTTCTCCACGCGCCGCGATCGCGTGCTGGACATCTGCAACGGGATGATCGAGCGCGGGCTCGAGATCGAGTGGCAGTGCGAGACGGCGGTCAAGGTGCTCGACCGCGAGCTGCTCGAGGTGATGGCCAAGGCCGGCTGCCGTCACATCTCCCTCGGCGTCGAGTCGGGCAACGAGGAGATCCAGCGCAAGCACTGCGGCGCGAAGCTGCTCGACCACGCGCAGGCGAAGGAGGTCTTCGACGCCTGCCGCGACTACGGCATCGAGACGCGCGCCTTCTGCATGATCGGCTTCCCCGAGGAGACCGAGGCGATGGCGGAGGAGACGCTGCGCCTCGTCGAGCACCTCGATCCCGATCAGGTGCAGTTCTGCGCCGTGACCGCCTACCCCGGCACGCCGCTGTACGAGATGCTCTCCGACGGCCGCGACTTCGACTACGCGGTGATGACGGGCTACCGCGCGCTCGAGGGCAACGAGCACATGACGGCGGCGCAGATCGAGGCCAAGATCAAGCAGGCCTACCGTTCCTTCTACCTGCGACCGAAGCGCCTCGCGCGCGAGCTGTCGCACCCGCGCCGTCTGCTCGGGAAGTTCACGCGCTACCTGACGCTGTTCAAGGAACGGGCCTGAGCGGACCGCCTCGGGGCGAGGCGCGGGAGGGGTCGAGTGCGCGTCACGTGCTGCAGCGTGGTCGTCGGGCATCGCAGAGAGCCACGATCACCGGGGCCGGAGAGTCAGGGCTGCAATCGGGCTCGATTCCCGTCTGTCCCCGCCTCCGCGAAGGCGAGTTGCTCCGCACCCACCAGGCGAGCCGAGTCAGGGACTCCTTGTCGATTCGCCTTCGAGGGGGGTCGCACCCTTGTTGGCGTTCAGCAGGGTCTTTCAGCATTGGGGGGCTCGTGGGGGTCCATGGCCAATCAAGGGCGGGCCTCCGTTCGGTTCTGAGCTGACCTCACACTGCCCGGTTGCAGTCCACTCGCCCACGGGGCAGCGGTACGGCCGCACGAGCGTCGGGCATCGTCGAGGTTGCACCGGTAGGGCCCATCGTTGCGGCGCCCTCTTCGAATCCCTCCGAAGCGCATCCGCCGAGGCGAAGGCGCTCGCGTGCGACGCGATTGACTGGAGCTGTTTTGCGCTCTATTCATGGCGCGTATTTCGTATTGGGGTGAATCTGTGGCTTTCGTGTGCGGGGTGGTCGCGAGATTCTGTGGCGGTACCGGGGAGCTGCTAGAGTCCACGGGCGTCGGCTGCGCGATTGTCGTTCGCCGGTACCTGGTCGTTCACAGACATGGGGAGAGATCTAGATGACCTTGAGGACCTCGATGGTGACCATCGCACTTCTTGCGATCGTGGCTCTCTCGGCGACAGGCGTCATGGCATGGGGTGATCCCCCGCCTTGTCAGAACGTGGAACCATGCAGAGGTAGGGTGTGATGATGGGTCGATCGCGAAGTGCGCTCTTTGTTTCCCTGGCCGCAGTCGGGGGAGTCGTCTTCTTCCTGTTCCTGATGAAGGAACCGGGGCCCGTTGGGTCCGAGCTTGGAAGAATCGCAGGCGGCGATGGCCGAGGGGAGGGCTTCGAGGTCGCCGAGCCTGCTCGTTCAGCGACTTCCGAGGGCTCTCGAACGGAGCTTGACGAGGGTTTGTCCGCTCCGGTGGACGAGGACTGTGCGTTCGCGCAGGCGTGGCTCTCCTCGGGTGTGTCCCCGGAGAGCCTGGCGGGGATCCTGGCTGGCCTCGAGGCGGTGGGCCCGGATGGGGTGACGTGCCTCCCCGATGACTGGGTCGCGACGGCCTTGGTCCTTCACTGTGCGGGTGACTTGTCGATGACGCCCGAGCTCGTGAGTCTGCTGGCGGCAGAGTTCGCCAGCCGAGTCTCGAGCATGGAGACGTTCGAGTCGGCGAGCGCCGGTGTCGAGCTCCGTCCCGAGCAGATCCCCTGTCTCATCGCCCTCCTGCAGGGGCACCTGGCGACCGATGCCGAGCTCGGTTCGCTGTGGGCCTGGAGTCTTCGGCGCGCCTTTTCCGAGAGAAGTCACATCTTCTCCGCGCATCCCGACGTCGTGGAGGAACTGGCGGCCTTGATGAAGGACTGGCCTCTCTCGGACGTGGGGTGGTGGGAGCAGCTGTGGAACGGGATCAAGCAGGATCCGACTCAAGCGTCCGCCGGCCTGCGAGTGGCGATCTACGAATCGCTCTTCCAGGTCCTCCCCAAGGAGGAATGCCTCGGGCAGCTGAGCCTGCTCTCGTCCTTCGAGGAGTTCGACGCCGGCGTGGCGGGCATGTCGCTGTGGGGGATGGGAATGACCGTCTCACGGCATCTCCCGAAGGACGACTACCTGGCGCTGCTCTCGAACTCGGACGCCGGGTCGCCAGAGTGGTCTCGAGCCCTCGTCTTCGGCATCCCCGACGAGGTCAAGTGGCCATCGGAAGGGCACTCGGCGATGCCGGAACACGCGAAGGATGCGCTGCTCGCGCTCCGCGACTCGCCGAGTTACCCCTACACGGCGGAGATCGTTCGGGACCAGTGGCAGATCCTGGGTCCGAGCGAGTCCATTGCCGACCTCGAGAGCTTCGTCCTTGGCTCCATGTCGAGCTCCGACGACTGGGGTTACGAAGCGAGTGTGCGCATCCGCGCTGCGGTCGATGCGTTCAGCGAGCACGAGTCCCGCCTCCGCGGTGAGGGTCAGCTGGAGCATGCCTCGACCCTGGTTCGAGACCTGCTGGTCCTGGCGTCCCCCGCCGAGGCCGAGGACATCCTGAATGCTCTCCGGAACCGTGGTGTGGCTCCGTCAGAGTCCGTTCGCGGGAAGGAGTGGCGCGACCGCCTTGTAGCTGTCTTGGGTGACGACGGTGTCCTCGCCCTCGGATCCGACGACCTGCGTGACTGGCTTCAGGCGCCTTAGGTGACCCTCCCCCGGTTCGGTGTTCGCCGAAGCGGGGAAAGGTCACTTGTGGGACTACGATCGACGAGTCCAGGTTGCTTGTCGATTGTGGCTTTGAGCAGCTGCGAGTAGCTTCTGATTCAGTGCAGTTGCTCGATGCTGACCTGTGTCGGGAGCTCGCTTCAATCGAACGGAAGACGGTCGGAAGG
>CAYGST010000500.1:0-4027 GCA_964352415.1 uncultured Planctomycetaceae bacterium
CAGGCCGCGGCCGTTCGGCGCGATCGTCAGCTCGCCCTGCGGCGCGTCGTAGCTCTCGTAGGCGAGGATCTCCGTGCCGATGCGGATGAGCCCGCCGTCGGGGTCGAGGTCGGAGAGGTAGGTGGCCGTCGAGCCGTAGGCCTGGAGCGGCACACGGATCGTCTGCGGCCACACGAAGACGATGCCCTGGCCCTGCGAGCTCGGGAAGCTGTCGCGCAGGATCAGCTGGCCCGCCTGCATCGCCTCGGGGTCGACGAGCGGCGTGCTCATGCCGAACTCGGTGGCGCCGAACGCGACCTCGTCCACGAACGCCGAGGGGATGCCGCCGCCGTCGAAGCCGCCACCGACGTTGACCGTCGTGACCCCACGCGCGCGCTCGCCGCTGGGCCAGCGCAGGAGCCGCCCGATCGCGCGCGTGTCGGCGACGTTGATGTTGCCGCCGCCGGCGACCGTCCCCGCCTGGACGGGCGCGGGCGCGGTGCGGTCGAAGCTGAACAGCCAGTCGCCGCTCTGATCGACCGATGGCAGGCTGAACGAGGTCCCCGCGTCCACCGCGATCATGTCGTTCGGCGTGGGGTCCCACCGGTGCACGAGCACGTTGGAGCTCGCCTGGTGTCCGCGGTAGATCGTCATCGGCCAGCCGAGGTGGCTGAAGTCCGACTCCATCAGGAAGACCGGGTCGAAGCGCCCGGGCCGGCCGCCGTCGACGTCGTCGACGCCGCGATCCTGCGCGCGGAACACGGGCACGACCAGAGTCCCCGCCGCGTGCGGGTGGGAGAAGGTCCCGAGCACGCCGCGCTGCTGCAGCGCCTCCCGCACGCCGCGCGCGATCGGGAAGTCGGCGTCCTGCAGCTCGCCCAGGATCGGTTGCCACTGCGGACCGATCGGAGCGGCCGGCGTCCGTGGTCCGGGTCCCGCGCTGGGCGCCGACGCCGGCGGCTCGAGCAGCGCGCCGGGCGGACCGGCGATCGGCTGCGTCGGGTCGTCGGGAGCGATGACGCGCGCGCGCACGACGACGGCGTGAACGGCTTCGATCGCGTTCGGGTCGTCGCGCACGAGCTGCGTGCCCGCGCCCGACTGCACCGAGTTGTAGGCCACCCATTCGGTGGTCTCGCCCGCGCCGAGCTCGGTGATCTGCGCGAACTGGGGCTGCTGCAGCGTCGCCGGCAGGAAGGCCCCGGAGTTACCGTTGACCGCCACCGAGATCGGGACGACGAACAGCCGCGCCTCGTGGATCTGCTGGATCGGCACGCCGCCGAGCAGCGCCTGCCACTCGACGATGAACGAGCGCGCGCCGCCGCCGTCTTCGACGTCGACGCCGTTCAGGTTCGTCAGCTCGGGCACGGCGTCGCCCCAGGCCGAGACCTGCAGGGTGTTGCCGGTCCAGCCGCTGTAGCGGATCACCGACCAGCCGCCGATCTGGTTGCCGTCGGCGTCCTCCCCTCCGCGGGCCTGAACGAGCGCCGCGTAGCCGCCCTGCTGGCTGAAGGCCTGCATGACGCCGGGGATGTCCGCGCCCGGGTTGTCCGGCTGCTCCGCCGAGCCGAGCACGAGGCCGGTGATGTTCGTGTCCCCCGGCATGATCCCGTTGCCGATGATGAAGCCGCCGAACAGGCCGAGCACGCTGATCGCCTGGCCGAACTGCGAGCCGCCCTGGAGCGACGTCACAACGCCAACCCGGAACTGGCCGAGGTCCGTCTGCAGCGTGCCCTGCCCCGAGGTGGTGTTCGCGGCGAGGGTTTGCGCGTAGCCGTACAGCTCGACCGGCGCTCCGGAAGGGTGGTTCAGGTCGATGAACCCGAGGTTCCCTGGGGTCGGCGGATCGGCGCCCGTCCAGCGCGTGCGCGCGTTGCGCCCGCCGAAGCCGGCGTCCGGCCCCGTCGCGATGTAATTCGCGTCGAGCGAGTTCGGGCCCGACAGCGTGTACTCGATCAGCTCGTTGCCGATGCGCACCACGCCGCGCGGCGGGAAGCCCTCGGTCGACTCGACCGCGATCGTGTTCGTGTTCTCGGAGAGCGCGCCCTGCAGCCGCGTCAGCCCCAGGGTCCGCACCGCGCGGTCGGGCGCGAGGCCGTTGACGAAGAGCGCCATCTGATCGGGGCGCGAGCCGCGCACGTCGACCTCGATGTGGCTCCAGATGTCGACCGGCAGCCCCGGGCTGTCGTCCGACTGCCCGAGCGCATAGCGCACCTCGGTCGCCTCGCGGAAGCCCGGGGTGTCGATGTGGTCGCCGCCGCCGTCGAGGTAGCGCAGGACCAGATCGCCGGCCTCGAACAGGAGCGTGACGCGGTCGGCGTCCTGGGAGGCGCCGCCGACGTCGAGCAGGATGCCGTCGGCGAGCGAGGTAGGCTTCACCCAGCAAGAGAAGTGGAAGCCGCGCACGAGCCCGGTCGAGGGCTGCGTGTCCCACTGGACGCGCTGGTCGTCCAGCGGGTAGGTGATCGTCTCGTCCGGCAGGTAGCGCCCTTCGAGGTCGCGCGTCTCGTGCCGGAAGTGGAGCATGCGACCCTGCAGCTCCGGATCCGCGCTGTCGTCCACCTCCGTGTGGAAGAGCTGCGCGTAGCCGGTCGCGCTGTCGCGGTCCGCGAAGACGTGCTGCGGATTGGGCTGGTCGCCGCTGAAGGTCAAGCCCGTGTTGTTGACGACGCCCGGCAGGAAGACGCCCCCCTCGTGCGTCCCCATGTGCGCCCACATGCGCGAGGGCGGCTGGGTGCCGGCGCCGTCGTGGCGGCTGGTCGACTCGGGCCCCGTGGCCCAGTACGGCGCCTCGCGCTTGTTACGCAACTCCTCGTCCCAGTCCTCCTGGGTCGTCCAGATGTGCGTCAGCTCCTCCTGGGGGATGACCGCCAGGGTCTCGTCGCGCGCGGCCGCGTAGCGCTCGACCCCGCTCGGCGCGTTGATCACCGCGCGCAGCGAGAGGTCGTAGACGTCGTTGGTCGTGAACGAGAACGGCATCGTCGAGTACTCGAGGCCGAAGTCGTTCGCGTTCAGCGCGTTGCGGTAGAGCGCGACCGCGTCCCAGCCGTCGATCACGCCGCCGACGCTGCCGCCGGCCGAGGAGGTGGTGACCCCACCCGCGAAGGCGTCGGGGATGATCGGCGCGTCGCCGGGGAGCGGCTCGATGCCGGCCGCCGGCAGGACGATGCGGCGCATGAAGTCCTCGACGCCCTCGAAGGGCCGGGACTCGATGATCAAGGTCGCGAGCGCATCCGCCTCGCCGCCGGTGATGCGCGAGTTGCGTCCGCGCACCTTCAGGTTCTCCAGGAGCACCTTCAGCACGGCCGAAGTCGCCGTGTTGATGTTCACCGGCCGCCGCGCGAGCACGCGCACCTCGGCGTCGAAGGCTTCGTAGCTGAACGTGAGCGAGCGGTCGAGGACCAGCGTGCCGCCGTTGGAGACGCTGCGGATGATCGCGAGCTCGGTGCTCCCCGACGCCTTGATCTGGATCGTCGAGCCGGCGTTGAACCAGCGCAAGGAGTCCACTTGGATCTCGCCGTCGACGCCGGCCTCCGCCGAGGAGATCATGCGCGCGGGACGCTGCCACGGTCCGCCCTGACCGACGTGCCCGTAGACCGTGCCGAGGCGCGCCAGCGACTCGAAGTGGTTGGGACGCAGCGGCTGCTCCGGCGGCGCGTACTCGTTGACCTCGCTGAGCTGCTCGTAGGAGTCGAACGTGCGCACGTCGCCCGCGATCGCGCGCCACTCGATGGGCGCGTAGGCGCGCTGGTCGATCACGTTCGTTCCGATGCCGTGGCTCGTCGCCGGCAGCGGTCCGGGCAGCGCGTTGTCCTCGGCGTCGTACAGCGCGCCCACGCCGCGCTCGATGCCGGTGAGCGTGTTGCCGTCGATACCGCTGTAGCGGATGAGCTCGCCGCCGACCCAGATGTAGCCGGAGGGATCGAGGCCATCGACCGTCGCGAGCGGGATCTCGCCCCGCTCGTTGGCCTCCAGGGGCTCGACGAGGCGCGACACGCTGCCGAGGATCGCGCCGATGACCTGCGGCGGCGCCGAGGCGAGATCGATCTGG
>CAYGST010000501.1:0-4022 GCA_964352415.1 uncultured Planctomycetaceae bacterium
GTGTAGATCTCACGGCTCTCGACCTCGAGGCGCCCGATCAGGGGCCCGATCTCGTCGCTCTTCCACGAGTCGTTGATGCCCGGCTTGACGCTCGTTTCGGCGGCCAGCTCTTCGGCGCTCGGGCCGATCGGCTCGGAGGCGCAGGCGGACAGGAAGAGCGGCAGAGCCAGGAACAGATGGAGGGTGCGCATGATGTGGCGGGAAAGGCAGAGGTGAGGGGTCGCGCCCGAGCATAGCGGGCGCGCGCCGCCCGCGCGTGCCAGCTCTGCTAGGCTGACGCGCCCGAATCGTCCCCCGAGAAGCCGAAACCGCCCATGCTGCGCCTCCTCTGCTGCGCCCTCCTGTTCGCCCCGTCGACCCTCGCCCAGGAGTCGCAGGCCCCCCTGACCTCCGGCCGGCCGGCGCCGCCGGAGCAGACGTGCTTCGACGTGAAGCACTACTTCCTCGACGTCAAGGTCCAGCCGGAGACGAAGTCGATCGAGGGCAGCGTCCTGGTCCAGGCCGAGCTGCTCGCAGCGACGGACGCCGTGATCCTGGACCTCCACGAGGCGCTGACCGTCGCGTCCGTCGGGCTGGACGTCGCGCGCGGACCGAACGACGTCGCCAGGTACCCCGCCCCCTTCGAGCACCGCGAGGGCGAGATCCACATCGAGGTCGGCGCTCTGTTCGAGACCCACGGGATCGAGCCCGGCGACGTGTTCGTGCTCTCGGTCGACTACGGCGGAGCGCCGCGCGTCGCGCCGCGCGCGCCCTGGGACGGCGGCTTCCAGTGGGAGCGCACGCCGAGCGGAGCGCACTGGATCGCGACGTCGAACCAGATGCAGGGCGCCGACCTGTGGTGGCCGTGCAAGGACCAGCCCGACGACGAGCCGGACACGATGAGCCTCCGCATCCACGTCCCCGAGGGGCTCACCGCCGTCAGCAACGGGCGCTTCATCGACAGCACGACGAAGGACGGCTGGAGCACCTACCAGTGGTTCGTCACGACCCCGATCAACACCTACGGCGTCGCGCTCAACATCGCGCCCTACGAGGTCATCGAGCGCGAGATCGAGAGCACGGCCGGCGACACCTTTCTCGCGTCCTACTGGGTGCTCCCCGAGAACGTCGAGAAGGGCAAGGTGCTGTTCGAGGACTTCGTGCGCCAGATCCGCTGGCACGAAGAGACCTTCGGTCCCTACCCGTTCCGCGCCGACAAGGCCGGCCTCGTCGAGACGCCGCACCTCGGCATGGAGCACCAATCGGTCACGGCCTACGGCAACGAGTACCGCGGCAACCCGTGGGGCGAGGACCAGGGCTTCGACTTCCTGCTGCACCACGAGTTCGCGCACGAGTACTGGGCGAACCTCGTCACCTGCCGTAACTGGAAGGACTTCTGGATCCACGAGAGCTTCGGGACGTATGCACAAGCGCTGTACTGCGAGTCGCTGAACGGCGCGGAGGGGTATCGCAAGCGCATGCTCGAGATCCGCCGCGGCCACCGCAACCGCGCGCCCATCGCGCCGCGCGAGCCGATGAGCACCGCCGACGTCTACTTCGGCGCGACCGGCGGCGACATCTACAACAAGGGCGCGTGGGTGCTGCACACGCTGCGCTGGGTCGTCGGCGACGAGGACTTCTTCGTCGCGCTGCGCCGCATGGCCTACCCGGACCCCACGCTGGAGGGGACGACGGACGGCAGCGCGTGCCGCTTCAGCGACACCGAGGAGATCCGCGCGATCGCCGAGACGCACACGAAGCAGGACCTGAAGTGGTTCTTCGAGCTCTACCTGCGTCAGCCCGCAATTCCGAAGCTGGAGCAGACGATGGAGGGCGGCGTCCTGACGCTGCGCTGGGTCGTGCCGGAGGGCCTCAGCTGCCCGATGCCCCTCGAAGTGGAGATCGACGGTGAGCGCACTCGCCTCGCGATGAAGGACGGTAGCGGGAATATCGACGTCCCCGAAGGCGCCAGCGTCGTGATCGACCCCGACGGCTGGATCCTCAAGGAAGAGGAGCGCGCCGGTCGTCGCCGCGAGCGCTGAGCCGATGCTCGCGCTGCAAGGGGGCCACAGCGTCCCGAACACAGACTACGGCCAGGTCGCCGCCCTCGTCGCGCTCGTCTTCCTCTGGATTGGCGTCTGGGTCTGGATCTGTCGTTACCTCGGCGGGCACCTGCGCGCGCTGCCCGAAGACGCGTCGAGCCTGAAGCCGGGAGCCCAGTGGCTCGTGCTCGTACCGTTCGTCGGCCTCTTCGCGAACTTCTGGGTCTTCCTCGGGATCGCCTACGGCTATCGCAAGGCGTTCGAGGACCTCGGGCGCGAGCTTCCGATGCGCGAGACGGGACGGACGGAGGCCATGATCTGGAGCACCGGCGCCGCGATCGGTCTCTACCCCGCGCCCGCGGGGGTCCTCGCGCTCGTCTGGATGAGCGCGCTCGTCGCGCTGGTCGTGTTCCTGTTCAAGATCCACTCCCTGCGCGAGCGCTACCTGCGCATCGAGAAGGACTGAACCGTGCCGCAGTCCTTCGAGCCGTACGACGCGGAGAGCTTCCGCTCGCTCGGGCACGCGCTGGTCGATCGCCTCGCCGAGCACCTCGCGGCCTGCGGCGCGGCGCGCCCCGGTGACGCGGACGCGGCGCCCGTTCTATCCATCGTCGCGCCCGCGGAGCTCGAGGCCGAGTGGAGCGCGGCCCTCGAGGCCGCGCCCGGCGGCGAACCTGCCGAGCGCGCGCTGGCCCTCGTCGACGCGCTCCTCGAGCGCAGCAACCACCTGCATCACCCGGGCTACGTCGGCCACCAGATCGCGCCGCCCCTGCCGACGGCGGCGCTCTTCGAGCTGGTCGGCGGGCTGCTGAACAACGGTATGGCCGTCTACGAGATGGGCCAGCTGCAAACGGTGCTCGAGCGCCGCTGCCTGGAGTGGTTCGCGGAGCGAATCGGCTTCCCCGAGTCGTCCGGCGGGCTGCTGACGTCGGGCGGATCGCTCGGCAACCTCACGGCGCTGCTCGCGGCGCGCCAGGCGCAGACCGGCAGCTGGGAGACGGGTAGTCACGACGGACCGCCGCTCGCCGTGATGGTCTCGGCCGACAGCCACTACTGCATCGCGCGCGCCGTGCAGGTGATGGGCTGGGGCGCGGAGGGCATCGTGAGAGTTCCGGTGGACGCGGACCACCGCATGCGCACGGACTTGCTGCCCGAGCTGCACGACGCGGCGACGGCGAAGGGCAAGCGCGTGATCGCCGTCGTCGCGAGCTCGTGCAGCACGGCGACCGGCGCGTTCGACGACCTCGAGGCGATCGCCGACTTCTGTGAAGCGCGCGAGCTGTGGCTGCACGTCGACGGCGCGCACGGCGCGTCGCACGCGCTCTCCGCCAAGCACCGCGACGTCCTGCGCGGCGTCGAGCGCGCCGATTCGGTCGTCTGGGACGCGCACAAGCTCGCGCTCGTGCCCGCGCTGATCACCGCCGTGCTCTTTCGCGACGCGCGCCACGCCGCGCGCACCTTCGCGCAGGAGGCGAGCTACCTGTTCGAGGACGACATGGCCGCGTACGACGTCGGCCATCGAACGCTCGAGTGCACCAAGCGCGCGCTCGGCGCGACGCTCTATGCCGCGCTGCACGCGCACGGCACGCAGGTCTTCACCGACAACGTCGATCGGCTCGTCGACCTCGCGCAGGACTTCGCCCGACTCCTCGAGCGCTCCACCGACTTCGAGCTCGCCGTGCAGCCCCGCACGAACATCGTCTGCTTCCGCCACGTGCCCGCGGGCTTCGACGGCGACCTCGACGCGCTGCAGGAGCGCCTGCGTCGCGCCCTCGTCGACTCCGGAGCCTTCTACCTCGTGCAGACGCGCCTCGCGGAGGGCCAGTTCCTGCGGACGACGCTGATGAACCCCCAGACCTCGATCGAGGACCTCGTAGCGCTGCTGGAAGCCCTGCGGTCCGTGAACCCGGCCATCGGAACCTGAGTGAGAATTAAACGAAGCGGGCGTCGCCCGTGGCGAGGGAGCCCGGCGGCGAAGCCACCGGCTCCCTCGCCATGGGC
>CAYGST010000502.1:0-4011 GCA_964352415.1 uncultured Planctomycetaceae bacterium
TCCACCGCCGGCTGTTCCTCGCCATCGCGCTCGACAAGCGCCACCTGCACCTCAAGCTCTTCCGCGACGTGCCGGAGACGGACCTCGAGATGCTCCTGCCGAACACGCGCGTGCGCATCCGGACGGTGGACAAGCTGCGCCTCGGCGTGACGGGCGGCGGCGGCGCGGTCGGCGGCGTCGTCAGCGCGGCCACCAAGCTCGGCGCCGCCTTCAACCCGGTCACGGCCGTGATCGCGGTCGGCGGCCTCGGCGGCCTGATCTGGCGCCAGGTCGCGAGCGTGCTCGCCCAGCGCACCAAGTACCTCGCCGCTTTGAAGGGCCGCCTCTACTTCCACAACCTCGACAACAACCAGGGCGCGCTGCACCACCTGTTCGAGGTCGCGGGCTCGGAGGAGTGCAAGGAGACCCTGCTCGCCTACGCCTTCCTGCGCGAGGCCCCGAGCAGCGCCCAAGAGCTCGACCGTCGCGTTGAAGCCTGGTTCGCCGAGCGCTTCGGTGTCGAGGTCGACTACGAGGTCACCGACGGCGTGCGCAAGCTGCGCGAGGCGGGCCTCGTCGACGAGGACGCGGATGGCCGGCTCTCGGTCCACCCGATGGCGGAGGCGCGCGCCGGGATGGAACGCTCGTGGATCGAGCTGGGGCTGGGCGGAGCGTGCGAGACTGCGGAGCTGGACGAAGACGCACGCGCCCTCGCGGGCGACTGATCGGCCTGTCGACGACTTCGCCCGCCGCCGCCTCAGCGCTTCCCGTCGCGGCGGTCGATCCAGCGCTTCATCACGCTCGGCGTGATGTAGTGGAACATCAGGTCGGTCTCCAGCGAGACCACGCCGATCGCGTGGGCACCCGATTGGTTGCCCGCTTCCGGAACCGACGACGCGACGATGTAGTCGGGCAAGCCCCCGCCGTCCCAGTCGGACCCGAGCGCGGGGCCCTGCTCGATCCGCCAGAAGCGATGCGACTGCTTGATCGCCGCGAGCGCCACGCCGTCGCGGCCGGCGAGCACTAGCAGCCTGCCAGAGCTGAAGACCCCGGCCTCCATGACGAGCACCTCCTCCAGCCCGTCTCCGTCGAGGTCGGGCCCCAGCGCGAGACCGGGCGCGCCCCACGAGTCCAGGCCGCGGGTCCCGTGCAGCAGCACGCCCGAGCGTCCCGAGAGGACGCGCACGCGCCCCTCGACGCCGCCGCTGGACAGTTGGGCCCCGAAGTCGTTGTCAACCAGGACGAGGTCCCGCGCCCCGTCACCGTTCACGTCCGAGCCGGCACACAGATCCAGGGCCGAGCCCGAGCGCGGCAGGGGTACCTGCCAGCGGACTTGCCCGCTCATCGGATCCACGGCGACGAGCGTGCGTGTGGGGCCGTCGAGCCTGCGGAGCACGATCGTCCCCGCGCGCTCACTCTCACCGTTCCCATCGAAGGGCGGCAGCCAGGCCAGCGCCGGCTCGTAGGGCGGCCACACTTCGAAGCCACGCAGGGGCGTCGCCAGAATCTCGCCCGTTCCAGGTGACACGATGTGCAGAGCAGCGCGCGCCCGGTAGCGATCGACCCGCTCGTCGACGCCGACAACGGCGAGCTCGGGCAGGCCGTCTCCGTCGAGGTCGGACAGCGCCGCGAGGCCCAGGCCAAAGCGAGTCGCGCCCTCGGGTCCTCGCACGGCGTGCAGCACCTCACGCCGCTGGGTCGAGACGACGAGCACGACGCCCTCGTCCTCGTCCTCCCCCGCGCCGGGCGCCGCGACGGCGAGGTCGGAGATGCCGTCGCCGTCGACGTCCGGGAGCGAGGCGATGCGCTCCGCGAAGTGCGTCACCCGCCCGAGGGACGCCTCGGGGACCAGGCACTCGGGGTCAACGCCCCCAGGCGTCAGGAACCAGAGCGAGCCGTTGTTGTCGAACGGAAGGCCGAAGGCCACTCGCGGCGCGTTCGCCGCGCTGTCTGCATCCGCGGCGATCGGCGCGAAGCTGCTGCCCAGCCCGTGCGCCGGTGGTACGTCGTTCGCGTGCGCGCCACCGGACTCGAACAGCTCGCCGTTCACGCTCTCCGCGAGCTCCACCTTCCGCGACCCCGGTAGGCAACCCTCCGGGATACGCGCGTGGATGCCGAGCAGCGACTCGAGCGTTCCCGCCAACACGGGGTCGTCCAGCGTCGACTGGGCCGCGCGCACGGCGCGCCGGTCCCGCTCGGCCAGCAGGCCGAGCAGCGACTCGTCCCGGACGTAGCCGACCAAGCGCTCCTGCTCGAGCGACAGCACGCCGAAGGCATCCGCGATCTCGTAGCCCGCCGTCGGAATGTAGGAGGACAGGAGCACGTCCGGCAGGCCGCCCCCGTCGACGTCCATGCCGACGTCGATCCGGTGGCCGAGCGTCCAGAATCCGTTCTCGAACTCGAAGCGCCGCAGCGGACGGCCGTCCCGGCCCGACAGCACCCAGAGCGTGCCCGGCGAGACGTAGGGCCGCTCGTCGCCGACCAGGATCTCGTTGACCCCGTCGCCGTCGAAGTCGGGGCCGGTCGAGACGCAGAGCCCCACCTCGGTGTCGCCCCCCAGCCCCGTGACCTCGGTCAGAATCTGGCCGTCGCGCCCCGAGAGGACGCGCACGCGCGCTTCCCCGACGCCCGCGCCGCAGCCGAGGTCCCCGACGACGACCTCGTCAACGCCGTCACCGTCGATGTCCTGGCCGAGGAGATCGATCGACCAGGCGGTGCTCTCCTCCGGCGTCTCGCCCTCGAGTCGCCAGGCGATGTCGCCCGACGCCACGTCGATCGCGCGCAGCGTGCCGGGCCGCTCCGATGGCAGGCCAACGAGCAGCAAGCCCCCACCGGACTGCAGGTCGAGCGGTAGCCAGCGCAGACTCGGGTGGTCGTACTTCCGGCTCGATGGCGAGGCCTCCGGCAGTGGCGTGTGCAGCACCGCGCCCGTGCGCAGCGAGCACACGTGAACGACCGCGCGCCCCTCGAGCGGCGTGCCCGCCGCGTGCACCCCAAGCACCGCGACGTCGGGCAACCCGTCGCCGTCGAAGTCACGCACGGGACAGGTCGCCCGACCGAACTGGACCACGCCCGGCGGCGCGGGAATTGCGTGCAGGACCTCGCGACTGACCGGCGAAACGACGAACACGCGCCCGGGGTCCGAGCGGGTTCCGAAAGCTGACACGAGCAGCTCGGAGACCGGGTCCCCGTCGAGCTCGCCCATGTGCTCGATCACGCGGCCGTAGCCCTCGAACTCGCCGTGTTGCTCGCCGGGCCGTTGGGGCTCGGGGTGAACGCCGTCGGCGCCGAGGAACCACAACGATCCCGCGCCGTCCCAGGGAAGGCCGAAGACCGCCCAGGGAATCTCGAAGCCCGCGGGTCCGCGGCTGCGGATCGCCAACGGGCTCTGCCCGATTCCGATCGTTCGTCGGCGCAAGTCGGCGTGGCTGTTCACGCCACTCGCCATTCCCGGAGGTGCCGGTACACGGATCGGATCCGGCTTCGTGTGCGTCGACAGATCGACGTGGTGTTGCGGAGCGACCTCGGCCTCCCCCGCAACCTCACGATCAGCGCGCTGCGGCTCCATTCGCGCCGACCCGGCGAGCGCCGCGCCGGTCTCCCGCGGCGCTCCCGAGTGGCAGGCGGGGACGAGGGCGAGTAGGGCGAGGACGACAGAGCTGGGGTTGAGAGCGAACGACATGCGCCCGAGCAACCACGTGGTGCCGGTCGAGTTTCTAGTGTTTCCCCGTCAACGCCAGGGCTCCGCCGGCGTCGGAGGCTTCCGGGGGTCCGAGAGAATCGGTTGCCGCGCGCGGCAGCCGGGTAGGGTCACCGATCCCGAGCTCTCCGACGTCCCCGCAGACCCGTGAGGCTTCATGCGACCGCTTTCCGACTCGACTCGCCCGCTCCTTCCCCCGTTCGTCCGCGCCGCCGCTGCGCTTCTGCCCCTCCGGCTGCCCGCGGCGCTGCTCGCGCCGCTCGCGCTCGGCTCGCTCGCCGTCGGCGGCCCGACGGCCGCCGCGCCGGCCCCATCGTTGCGGGTCGCCGGCG
>CAYGST010000503.1:0-4009 GCA_964352415.1 uncultured Planctomycetaceae bacterium
GGCGCCCTCCGCGGCGGCCGCCCGCGGGGGCGCGGCCCCCGCAGCCGCCCGCCACCAAAGGCGACCGCCGAGGCCGGCGTTTTTCAATCAGGTTCCGAGCAGACTCGGCGGCGCGCTATTCGTGGCCGACGATCGGGCGCAGCCGCACGTTGCGGAAGTGGATCTCCGCGCCCTCCGACTGCAGGCAGAGCTGGCCCGCCACCTCTTCGCACCAGCGACCCGTGTTCTGCAGCACGTCGTTGACGTGGAGCTCGAGGTCCCCGCGGTCGAGCCGGATGCGGTAGTTGTTCCACTCGCCCAACGGCTTCTCGGACGATGGCGCGCGCTTCATCGTGCGCCGCCCCGCCGTCAGGTCCGGGTCCACCAGCATGGGCACGGCGTCGATGTTCCAGATGTCGCCCGCGTGACCGCTCTGCAGCTGCGCCTCGATCGACTTGGGCCAGACCTTCTGCGGGCCGACGCGCCGCAAGAGCACGCCGGAGTTGCCGGCGCCCTTCGCCGGATCGAAGCGCCACTCGAGCTCGAGCTCGAAGTCGCGGAACTCGTCCTTCGTGACGAGGTAGCCGATCGGGCGCCCCTTGCAGATCAGGACGCCGTCCTCGATCGACCAGACGTCGGCCATGGTCGCCTGCGAGTCGTTCAAGTGGTAGTCGAACGCGTCCAGGCTCGTGCCGTCGAAGAGCACGACCTCCTCGCCGAAGATCGGGGCCGCGTCCATGTCCTCCGCCAGGAAGGCGACGAGGTCGGCGAGCTCCTGCGGCGTCATGCCGAGCGCCACGCCCTCGGGCATGACCGACAGCGTCTGGCGCTCGCGCATCACGACGTCCTCGCTCGCGATCACGTGGCGCTTGCCCTGCGTGTCCTTCAAGACGACGTCCGCACCGTCCGCGAGCACGAAGCCGTTCAGGTAGCCTTCGCCCTCGACCTGGAACAGCCACGAGTCGTACCCGAAGGCGATCCCCGCCGACGGGTTGAGGATTGCGTCGAACAGCTGCTCGCTTGAGTACTTCGCGCGGATCGCCGTCAGATCCGGCCCGATGTTCACGCCGAGACCGTCGTAGGTGTGGCACGTCGAGCAGAGCGCCTTGTCGCTGCGATAGACGAGGCGCCCGTTGACCGGATCGCCGACGAGCTCCATCAGCTCCGAGAGCGGCGGCAGCGCCTCCTGCCCCGGCCGCTGGAAGACCTCGCTCGCGAGCGCGCGCACCGACAGGTCCGGGCTCGAGAAGATCGTCTCCGCCGCCATCGCGGTCAGCCCGTCGTCCAGCGTGCCCTGCTTGGCGGCGCGGATCAGGATCAATCCACCTTCGGGGTCCGCGGCGAGGCGCGCCACGGCGTCCTCGCGCGCGTCCGTCGGCGCGCTTGCATCGACCAGCAGCGCTTCGTCCGCGATGATCGCTGAGCGGTCCTTCGCGCGCTGCAGCCAGACCTGGAACGCCATCGTCGTCGTCTGCCCGCCGTTCTGGCTCGTGCCGCCGTCGTCGGGCCCGACCGCGCACGCGAAGCGCGTCGCCCCCGCCGGCACCACCAGCTCGATGCGCGACGCCGCGTGCGTGCCGATGCCCCACTCGGGCTCTTCGCCGCCGACGCGGATGGCGCCGCCCGAGGGGTTCTTGCCGACGTTGACCGAGCCCCAATCCGCGCTCGCCTCGACCCAGCTCGGGCCGTCGATCGGGTCGTCGCCGTCCGCCGTCACGAAGCGCGGCTCGAGCCACGCCGCCCAGTCGCAGGAGTTGCCGTCGCCGCCATCGGTGACGACCAGCCACATGCGCTCCGCGCCGGCGAGGTCCACGTCGACCTGCTCGGTTCCCTTGCGCAGCACGCCGCTGTCCCAGACCAGATCGGCCTCGCCGAGCTCGCCGCTCGTCAACTGCTCGCCGATGCCGTACTCGCGCCAGTCGTTCGTGTCGCGGTGACGCACCCAGAAGTTCGCGAGCGCGCCGACCTCGCCCGACTGGGTCAGGGCCAGGTTCGCCATCGCCTCGGCCGCTTCGCGTTCGCCGATGAAGGCGAGCGCGTCGACCGCGCGCAGCCGCAGCGCCTCGGCGAGCGACGGATCCGCGGCGCGCGCCACGAAGGCGGGCACCGCAGAGACCGGATGCAGGCGCCACGCGAGCCCCTCGAAGCGCGCGTCCCAGCGCGAAGGCGTGTCACCGAGCTCCGCACTGAGCTCGGTGAAGAGCTCTTCCTCGTAGCCGCGCGCGGCGATGCCGAAGGCCTCGAGGTAGACGCGGTCCTCGCCGTCGTAGAGCTTCGCCAGCTCGACCATCGCCTCGACGTAGCCGTCCTCCTCGCCGAAGGGATTCAGCATCAAGAGGACCTCGCGGCGCACCTCCGCGCTCGGATCGCTGATGAGCCGGCGGAGGAGATCGAACTCGATCAGGCCCTCGCGCTCGATCCCCCGCAGCGCCGCCAGGCGCAGGTCGGCCTCCGGATGCTCGAAGGACGAGTCGAGGTCGCTCACCTTGCCACCGGCGCTCGCGACGAGCCGGGCCAGGTAAAAGTAGAAGCGCGCCTGCACGCGCAGATCCCGCGACTCGAGGGCGGCGCGCACCACGCGCTGCTGCACCTCGGGGGTCGTGAAGTCGAGGTCCCGCACCGCGATCGCGCGTACGCTCGGCGCAGGAGAGAAGAGGAGGTCTTCCTCGAGGCGCCGCTGGCGATCCGTCTCGGACTCCACCGCCGACGCGTTCGGCCGGTCCGCCACGCGCTGCGCGGCGTCCTCCGGCACGATGCGCAGGATGCGGCCGTAGGCCTCGCGGTCGCGCGCGAGGTGCCCGCCGACGCCCGGGTCGTACCAGTCGGCGACGAAGACGGAGCCATCGACGCCGACGCAGACGTCGCTCGGTCGGAACCAGCGCGCGCTCTCCGAGTCGTCGCCCTGCGCTCCGCGGATCAGCCAGCCGGGCTCGAGCTCGTAGCCCGCGCCCTCGATCCGCGGCTGGTGCGCGTAGACGACGCCCGCGCCCGCGTCCGCGTTCAGCACGGCGCCGTAGATCCATCGCGACAGCATCGCACCCTCGTACATCGCGACGCCGGTGGGTCCGCCGGCGCCGTTGATCGTGCCTGGCGGCGCGACCCCCGGATCGTCCGCGTGCCAGTGCGCGCGCGGGATCGGCTGGCCGGGGCGCTGGTCCGCACGCCAGTAGCGCGAGCCGTCCTCGGAGAAGTAGCCGTAGTTGCCGCCGTCCATCGCCCACAGCGTCCGACACCCGCGGTTGCCGTCGTCGTCGTTGTCCGAGAGGAACAGGTTCCCGAAGGAGTCGACGGCGACCTCGTAGTTGTTGCGGAAGTTGTGCGCGTGGACGCGCAGGTCGGTGCCGTCGGGCTTCACGCTGAGCACCAGCCCGCCGGTCCACGCGCGGCCGTCGTCGCTGACCAGCCCCGGCTTGTTGTCCGCGGTGACCTCGCCGCCGCCGACGTAGATCGATCCCGAGCGCAGCGTCCAGCCGCTCGCGTCCGTGACGATGTGCGGCCCCGCGTTGCCGGCGGCGACGTACAGCCGCCCGTCCGGCCCCGGCGTGAACGAGTGCAGCCCGTGGTCGTGGTTCGGACCGCCGAAGCCGGTCAGGAACACCTCGCTCTGGTCCGCGACGTCGTCGCCGTCGGTGTCCGTGTAGAGGATCGCGGACGGCGAGCAAGAGACGAGTACGCGCCCCCCGCCGAGCACGAGGATCCCGAGCGGCGAGACGAGCTCCGGCCCCTGGGCGAAGACCTTCGACGTGTCCGCGCGGCCGTCGCCGTCCGTGTCACTGAGCACGACGACGCGATCGCCATCCGGGTGATCGCGCCCCTCGTTGCGACCGCCCCACTTGCGGTAGTTGACCGCCTCCGTGACCCACAGCCGCCCGCTGGCGTCGACGTCCATCGCGGTCGGGTTGTAGAGGTCGGGCGACTCCGCCCACAGGACCGCCTCCAGGCCGTCCGGCAGCTCGAGCGGGAGCTCGTCGGAGGGGAACGGGAGGAGCGTCGGCGCGACGGCCAGGAGCGGGAGCCAGGGGAGGATCAT